>NZ_JBFAKG010000005.1:0-192373 GCF_040655595.1 Saccharopolyspora sp. NPDC050389 | reverse complement strand
CGACCAACGCCCACAGCTCATCGGGCACCAACCGTCGCGACAACTCATCAACCACGAACCAAGATCATGCCCGCAAACCCCACCAAGATCCAAACGAGACACGCTCTTAGCCCACCCTCGCAGCTCGCACCGCCGCAGGTTCTCAGGTGTCTTCTCGCGGGGACAGCCCCGACATCATGAATTGGCATTCATGATGTCGGGGATCCCACAGCGAGAAGGCGACCGTAATTCCCGCAGGGGGGCCGCTACCCGCACCGCCACGCAAAACGAGTTCTCGAACAGCTCTTCAGTCTCACGACGACCACACTGCTGGTAGCGTCTGCACGCAGCGGATCATCGGTGCGGGCAGGTGGTATTCGGCCTGGAAGCCGTCCTGCAGCCGCAGGTCCGGAATCCTTTGCAGCAGCGCTTCGAGTCCGATGCGGATCGCGGTCCGCGACCAGCCGGCACCGACGCAGTAGTGGATGCCGCGGCCGTGCGCGACGTGCCGGGCGCCGGTGTTGCTCACGCCGCGGCGCTGGATGCGGAACTCGTCGGGTTCCGGGAAGTCCTTCGGGTCCCGGTTGGCCGCCACGTAGGAGACCAGCACCGTCGAGCCCTTCGGGATCTTCGTGCCGCCCAGTTCGACGTCCGCGGCGGCCTCCCGGGACAGCCATTGCACCGGGCCGTCGAGCCGCAGTCCTTCTTCGACGGCGTGCTCCACCGCGCTCGGGTCGGCGAGCAGGCCGTCCCACAGTTCGCGCTGTTCGAGCAGCAGGTTGAGGATGTTCGCCAGGCCCTCGGTGGTGTTGCCGTAGCCGGCGCCGTAGAGCTCCATCAGGCCCCACACCAGTTCCGGCATGGTCAGCGACTCGCCGTCTTCGGTCTCGGCGTGCACCAGGGCGGAGGCGAGATCGTCCTGCGGATCGCTGCGGCGCTCCTCGAACAGGGCTTCCAGATACCGTTGGTAGGTCACGATTTCGGCGGCCGCGGCGCGCTGGTCCTCCAGCGGGTGGCCGGGGATGAAGACCTTCACCCAGAGCTTGTCCCAGTGCTTGATGCGTTCGTGGTCCTCGCGCGGGATGCCCATGAAGTCCAGGATCGCCGTGTTCATCAGCCGGTCGGCGTAGTCCTCGACCAGTTCGGCGGAACCGCGCGGCGCGAGTTCGTCGACGAGTTCCCTGGCGGCTTCCCGGATCCGGGGTTCCCAGCGGGCGATGCGGCCGGGTGTCCACGCGGACTGGATGAGCGAGCGCAGCCGGGTGTGCCCGGGCTGGTCGGACTCGTAGAGAGTCTTGGCCTTCGGCAGGCCGTGGGCGAGTTCGGCCTGGACCTCGGGCGGGTCTTCGGGGCCGGTCTTGTTGCCGGAGGGGAACAGATCCGGGTGTTCCAGCACGAAGGCCAGGTCTTCGTAGGTGGTCACCACGAAGACCTGGCTCGCGTCGTCGCTGACCATCCACATGTCCGATGACATGGAGCTGAGGAAAACGGGGCAGCTGCGCCGCATTCGGTGGTAGAAGGAATGCGGGTCGGTGACCATTTCGGCGGCGAACGGATCGAATTCGACGGCGTCGTGGACAGTCATGGCGCTCCCTGCGTTCGGCGGATGCGGAACTGCCGTCGTGCGGCACGACGGCTTTCGCGGAAGGGAACCAGTGACCGCGACATTACCGAGCGGGTGCGGGTGTTTTCTTCTCACGAATTGCGGTGCGGGTTCATTCCACGGGGCGGGCCGTGGTGCGCCGGAAGCGGCGCGCGGTGAGCCAGCCCAGGACCACGATGATGCCGACCAGCCAAGCCGCGCTGTACCACGGCGAAGCACCGGCGGGCTGTCCGGCCAGCCAGGCGCGCAGCGCGTCGCCGGTGTGCGAAGCCGGGTTGTGCTCGGCGAAGATCCGCAGCCAGGACGGCATGGATTCCGGTGTGGCGTAAAGGGAACTGACGAATCCGAGCGGCCCGGACACGGCGGTGCCGATCATCTGCGCGACCTCGCCGCCGCGCGTCGCGACCGCGAGGAACGCGGCGATCCAGGCCATCGCGAACCCGTAGAGCAGCAGCAGGCCGAGCGCGGCGATCGCCCGCCCGAGGCCCAGCGAGGTCAGGTCGATGCCGGTGATCGCGCCGAGCAGCACCAGCACCACGATGCCGATGACGTTGCGCGCGCTGTCGGCCGCGGTGCGCCCGGTCAGCACGGCCGACGGGCTGACCGGCAGGGCCCGGAACCGGTCGGTGATCCCGCTGCGCAGGTCCGCCGAGACGGCCGCGATCACCGCTGGGATCGTGCTGAAGGTGATCGTGGCGACCAGCAGGCCCGGGAACAGGTAGGTCGGGTAGTCCTGGCCCGGTGGCCGCATCATGCCGCCGAGCACGTAGCCGAAGAAGACGAAGAAGATGACCGGCATCGCGGTCATCGTGAAGATGGTGTCCGGTGCGCGGAAGGTGCGGCGCACGCTCCGGCTCGTCAGCAGCCAGGCGTCCACCCACCACCAGGTGAGCTCGCGGTCGGCCGGGGTCACGGGGTGGGTCCTTTCGTTGGCGCGGCAGTGGTTCCGGCGCCGGTGACGGCCAGGAAGACGTCGTCGAGCGTGGGCTGGCGGAACACCAGCTCGGCGACCGCGCTGCCGTTCTCCTGCAGTGCGGCCAGCAGCGTCGGGATCACCGCGTCGTCGTCGGCGCGGACGGGCACCACCAGGGTGCCGGTCGATTCGTCGGACTGCGGGCTGCCTTGCACGGCCTGCTCGGGCAGGGCTTGCAAGGCGGCGGGCAGCGCGGCGGGATCGGTCAGCCGCAGTTCGATGCGCGGGCCGCCGAGGCCGGCCTTCAGCTCACCTGGAGTGCCGGAGGTGATGGCGCGGCCGCGGTCGAGCACCACGATCCGGTCGCTGAGCCGGTCGGCTTCCTCCAGGTACTGGGTGGTCAGCAGGATGGTGGTGCCGTCGGCGACGAGTTCGTCGATGACCGTCCACAGTGCTCGGCGGGACGGTAGGTCCAGGCCGGTGGTCGGTTCGTCCAGGAACAGCACGCGGGGGCGGCCGATGATGCTGGCGGCCAGGTCGAGGCGGCGTTGCGTGCCACCGGAGTAGGTCCGCACCGGCCGGTCGGCGACTTCGGCGAGGTCGAGCCGGTCGAGCAGTTCTCGGGCCCGACGGCGGGTTTCGCGGCGGCCGAGGCGGCCGAGGCGTCCGATCAGCTCCAGGTTCTCCAGTCCGGTCAGCATGCCGTCCACGGCGGCGAACTGGCCGGTCAGGCCGATCATCCGGCGGACCTGCCGGGCTTGACCGACCACGTCCAGCCCGCAGATCCGGGCGTGCCCGGAATCCGGTTCGAGCAGCGTGGCCAGCACCCGCACCGCGGTGGTCTTGCCCGCGCCGTTGGGCCCGAGCAGGCCCAGCACCGATCCCTCGGCGGCCGCCAGGTCCAGGCCGTCCAGCGATTTCACGTCGCCGAAGCTCTTGTGCAGGTCTTCGGCGCGAAGCGCATCAGGCACCGGTCGCGATTCCTCCTCGTTCCTTCGCCGCGGTGACGACGTCGATGAGCTGGTCCAGGATGTGCTCCAGCGGCGGCATCACGCCCAGCGCCGGTCGGCGGTCGGCGAGCTGGACGCCGATGGTGGGGTCGATCACCGAGTAGCCGAGTTCCCCGGCCTGCGCCACGTTGCGCTGCACCGCTCGGCTGCGCCACATCGCCTCGTTCATCGCAGGCACCAGGACCACCGGCGCGGTGCTGGCGACCATGGCGGTGGACACCAGGTCGTCGCAGATGCCGTGCGCGGCCTTCGCGATCGCGTTCGCGGTGGCCGGCATGACCAGCATCAGGTCGATGCCGTCGGTCAGGTCCAGGTGCGGGATGGGCGCGTCGTCGCGAGCCCGGTGCGTCTCGGTGTGCACCCAGTCGCCGGCGAACAGCCGCATCGTGTAGGGCGGCAGGAACCGGCACGCCGACCGGGACATCATCACGCGCAGTTCCCGCACCAGCGACTGGCGCATCAGCAGCACCGTCTGCGGCATCGTCAGCAGCGCCGGTGAGCCGGTCACCGCCAGCAGCATCCGGTCGCACAGCAGCGCGGTGTTCGTGGCCATCGTCGGCTCCTACCCAAGTCGCGGCACGGGTTCGCGCGGGCCCGGCGTCGCCGCCGTCGCCCGCGCGAACCACCTTCGGACTTCGAACAATCCTCGCTCCCGGTCAGCACATGATCGCGGGGATGAAGCCGATCTCCTGCCAGGCCCGGGCGTCGGCGAAGACGTCCCAGAACCTCTCCAGGATCACCACGTCGCCGCGCTGGTCGCGACCCACGGTGGCGATGTCGACGCTCTCCCAGGCGATCGGGCGGTTCGTCGGCGGCTTGTTGAGGTAGGAACCGGTGTGCGTGCCGGTACCGACGATGCGCGACACCACCCGGTCGCCTTCGACGCGCATGTCGCGGATCTCGAACCTCAGGTCCGGCAACACCCCGCGCAGCAGGCGGAACAGCACCTGCACGCCTTCCGGGCGGTAGTTCGAAATCCGCCCGTGGTGCACCGAATCCGCGGCCAGGTGGTTGACCGCGGCCGGCAGGTCACCGGCGTTGACCGCGGCGATGAACTCGCGGACCGGGGCGGTCAGCTCCTCGGTGGCCGACTTGTCGTTGCTCGTTAACAGGATCTGTGACATCACGTAACTCCCGTCCGATGTTGCTCACCCGGGCTCTCAGGACATCTGCGCCAGGAACGGTTCTGGCAACGCGCCGATCTGGGCGAGCAGGTGGAGCTCGTCCAGGACGCCGCGGTGTTCGATGAACCGGCCGTCGCGCACCCGGGCGATGTTGATGGAGTAGAAGCTCACCTGCTTGCCGGTGTTGACCTGGCCGAGGTAGTCGCCGCGGTGGGTGCCCTCGTAGCGGATGAGAGTGCAGACCCGGTCGCCTTCGGTCACCATTTCCACGATGTTCCAGCGCAGGTCGGGAAATGCCTTCAGGGTCAGGTCGTAGACGAACGCGACGCCTTCCTTCGGGTAGTCCGAAAGACGCGCGTGGTGCACCAGGTCCTGGTGGAAGAAGTCCATGATCCGGTCCAGGTCGTGGCTGTTGCAGGCGTCGAAGAAAGCGCGCGCGACGCGCTTGGTCTGCTCGGTCAGGTCCGCATCGGTCGTGTCCACGTCGGCTCACCTCGGTCGCTGGCGGGCAAGTGGCGGTTCCATCGTGCGCGGCAGCGGGCCCGGCGGGCTTCTCCGACCTTGCCGCATGCGGCGTCAGGCCGCGGCTTCCGGTCGCAGCGCGGTCATCACCAGGTAGTTCGGTTCGCCGGTTGCGATGCAGTTCTGGCACACCGCTTCCAGCGCCGCGATGGCCTCGGCGCCGTAGTCACCGGACAGCTTCGCCGCCTTCTCCCGGAGCACCTTCACCATTTCCGGGTAGTGCCGGGAAACCCGCTCGCTGAGGTCGGTGATCTCGACCGGGTACAGCCCTGCGGCGCGCACCATGTCCGCGAGCCCGGCGAGCGTGGGGAACGGGCTGTTGAGCGTCATCCGGCGGAACATCTCGTTCATCTCCAGCCGATCGCCGGTGAACGGGAACCGCTCGTAGAAGTCGGTCAGGACCAGGCGGCCCCCGGGCTTGAGCACGCGTGCGATCTGCTGGATGGCCGCCTGCCGGTCGGCCATGTGCACGAACGACTCGACGACCCAGGCGGCGTCGAAAGTGTCTGAGACGAAAGGGAGTTCGGCCATCGCGTCGGCCTGGGTGAAGCGGACCCGGTCGGCCAGGCCGGCTTCGTCGGCGAGTCGGCGGGACTCGGCGATCAGCGCCGAGCTGGCGTCGATGCCGTCGACCGCGGCGCCGGTCGCCCGGGCCAACCGCAGGGCTGGGCCGCCGAGGCCGCTGCCGACGTCGAGCACCCGGTCGGCGGGGCCGACCGGCAGGCGTTCGATCAGCGCGTCGGTCAGGGCGTCGGAGGCCTGCCGCAGGTTGCTGGCGTCCTGCGCGGAACTCCAGTAGCCGCTGTGCGAATTGTGCCCGGCCACCTGGCTGATCAGCGGGATCGACTGGTCGTAGAAAGCGGTCACGTCCTGTTGCGTCGGCACGAACTGAGCGGTCATCTGCGTGGCCTCCCAGCGGTTACCACTGCGCGGTCGGAACCTCGATGCCCAGCTGGCTCGGGATGGTGTCCATTTCGTACAGTCCCCAGTGCTCGGAGATCAGGCCGCCGCGGATCTTGAACGCGGCCAGGCCGGGGATGGAGATCCGCTTGCCGGTGGCCGGAATACCCTGGAATTCCCCGGTGTGCTCGAAGTGCAGCTCGATGAGCTGGAACACGGTGTCGTCGTCGGCGAGCATCATCTTGACTTCGATGCCGAGGCTGGTGAACCAGGTGGTGCACTCCAGGAACCAGGAGAACGCGTTCTCCCGGCCCTGCTGGACGGCGCCGCTGGGCAGGTGGATCACGAGGTCGGGGGCCAGGTACCGGTCCATCAGATCCACGCGCTGGGCGTGCATGCAGTCGCGCTGGAAGTCGCGGACCAGTTCCATGTTGCGTTCCGGGATGCTCTTCGCTGCGGTGGTCATGCACCGGCCTCCTCGTGAGCTGGAGTTGACTCACGGCGCCGACCCGGCGGCGATGCCGTGGAGCCGGCCCCTGCCGCCAAGGTAGGCACCGGCCGCCGCCCGGTTCTTCTTCCGCATTGCCCGCTTGGGCGCGATCAGCCGACCGCGGCCGCCTTTCAGGCGGGCTGGAATACGAAGAACTCGTTGTCGTCCTGGTCGACGAACGCCGCGAACCACTTGCCGTAGGGCTGCAGCTCCGGTTCGACGGTGAAGCGCACGCCGCGCCCGCTCAGCGTTTCGTGCAGCGCTTTGATGTCCGCTGTTTCGAAGGCGATATCGGTGAAGCCGCCGATTTTGGATTCGGTGCCGACCGGGAAGTCCTTGGTGGCCAGCGAGATGGTGGTCGGCGAGCCCGGCGGGGCGACCTCGATCCACTTGAAATCGCCGCCGTCCTGCAGTTCCCGCACCTCGAAGCCGAGCTTCTCGGTGTAGAAGCTCAGCGCCGCGTCCTGGTCGGTGACGTAAACGCCGATCTGAGAAATGTGGGAGATCACGTGTCCTCCGGGCAATTGACGCAGATGAATTCCGGGCGTTCGGCACCGACCGCCCCACCTCGCAGCTTTCCACATCGCGCAGATGTCCCGCCAGCACGCCGATTAGCTGAGCAATCTGGAATAAACGACGTCATCGCCATCCGCGCGCCCGGCCTTTAAAATATGGTCATACGTGTGTCGGGGATCCCACAGCGAGAAGGACGCAGTGACTCCCGCAGGGGGCCGCCACTTGCACCGCTAAGCAGGACGAGCCTGGAAACAAGCTCTGTAGGTCGCCGTCAGGACCGCCACAGCCTCCGCAGCCGCTGCCAAAGCGAGGTGCGCGATCCCGCGGGCGGCTCGAACCGGCCCCGGGTGTAGCGGAGATCGAGTTCGCCGACGAGGGTGCCCGCCCACTCGGCGGCGTCGCGCAACGTCGGCGATCCGCTCAGCTCGGCGGCGGCGAGGCCCGCCGGGTGGGAGGTCGTCTCCCGCAGGGTGTCCCACTGCCGCTCGTTGAGCCTGAGGTGGCGCACGCCGTCCAGCTCGGTCAGCACGGCGACGTCGCCGATCTCGGCCCGCGCCAGGTCCAGGCCGTACAGCCGCGGGCAGTCGCGCAGCGGGCTCAGGTCCACCGGCCGGCCGGTGGTCAGCCGCAGCACGCGCAGCGTCGGGTGCGCGGCCAGCGGCGCGAGATCGATGCTGTCGAGCTCGGCGGTCAGCACCTCCACCGGAGTCGTGCGCAGCGCGGTGAAGTCCGCGGTCGGGCAGTTGGTCAGCTCCACCTCGAGCAGCGCCAACGCGCCACGCAGCGGGGCCAGGTCGACCCGGTCGGAGTTGGCGACGACGAGGCGCTGGACCTCCGGGTGGATCTCCCGCAGCCGGGCCGAATCGCCCTCCACCCGCAGCTCACGGCCTTCGGCGGGCTCCGGCTCGTCCGCCATGAACAACCGCAGCTCGCCGCCGCGGTACTGGTAGGAGAAGTCCGCCAGCGCGTCGACGTGGCGCTGGAGCAGGCTCGTCACGGAATCGGCGACGTAGACCGGGCCGTCGTCGTGGCGCATGCCGACGCGGATCACCTGCCCGGGCCGGCCGTTGGGGCCGGGGTCCATGTCCACCGCCAGGAAGGCGCCGCCGGTGTCGTGCGCGAACGGGATCCAGCCGGGGCGGTCCACCGCCCGGCGCACGGCCCCGGCCGGCCGGGCGTCGTAGCGGAGCTCCCGGAACAGCAGCCGCTCCCAGTCGCGCACCGCCCACCAGCGGTCCGCCGGGTCGCTCAACGTGACGACCTGGTTCAGCCCGAGCCATTCGTGCCCGTGCAGCAGGCCGATGCGGCGGTCGCCGTTGATCCGGCCGTACAGCGCCCGGAGATCCGCGGGCAGCGGCACCGGCAACCGGTCTTCGAGGAACTCCCGCTCGTCGGCGTCCAGCGGCTGCGGCAGCCGTTCGGGCCGGGCGAGGATCTCGGCGCGCCGCGCGAGATACCCGTCCAGCAGCTCCAGCGCCGTCAGCGGGTCGCCGGCCTGCGTGGAGTCCGCGGGCCCCGGCTGGAAGTCCGCGGGCTCGGCGGGCAGCTCGTCCGGCCGCAGCAGATAGGTGAAGCCCGTGCGGTCGGACCGCGTCGGGCGCCGCAGCGACTCACTGGTGAGCGCCTCGAACCTGCCGTCCGGGCGGACGACCAGCTCGATGGTGAGCCGGTCCCCGGCCCGTTCCAGCTCGTGCACCCGGCACAGCGCCTCGTGCAGGTCGACGTCGTCGCCGGCCTCGCCGAGCGACTTCGGCTCGTACCAGAACCCGTGATGACCGGAGCCATTTCCGCCCGTGGCGAATCCGCGCAGCACCGCGCGCCGCCATTCCTTGGGTGCGGCGGCGGCGATCTGTTCGGCGAGCGCGCGCAGCACCGCGAGCGTCTCGGCATCGTGCTCGGTCGGCAAGGACGGCTCCGCCTTCCGGTCGGGGTGCGTGCGGGGGCAAGTCTTCTTACCGCACCGCCGCCACATCGGTCCCGGCTGCACCGCTGGACGCACTGCGCACCGGACCCAAACACATGATCGAATACTGCGGAGCTAGGCTTTCGAAGTGGCCACTGTGCGTGCTGAACGCTTGGTGAACCTGGTGCTGTGCCTGCTGTCGACGCGCCAGTACCTCACCGCTGAGCGGATCCGGGCGATCGTGCCGGGTTATGCCGGCGCGCCCTCCGACGAGGCCTTCTTCCGGACCTTCGAACGCGACAAGGCCGAGCTGCGCGACCTGGGCATCCCGCTGGAGACCGGGCGGAACTCGGCCTTCGACGCCGCCGACGGCTACCGGATCGCCCGCCGCGACTACGAGCTCGGCGACGTCGACCTGGAGCCCGACGAGGCGGCCGCGGTCGCCCTCGCGGTGCGGCTGTGGGACTCCCCGGAGTTCACCTCGGCGGCCCGGGGCGCGCTGCTGAAGCTGCGCGCCGCCGGGGTCGACGTCGACGAGCGCTCCTCGGCGGCGGTCGAGCCGAAGGTGCGCACCAGCGATCCGGCGTTCGCGCCGCTGCTGGCCGCGGTGCAGGCGGGCCGGGTGGTGGAGTTCGACTACCGGCGCCCGAGCAGCCCCGATGTGCACCGCCGCACCGTCGAACCGTGGGGCGTGGTGTCCTGGCGCGGCCGCTGGTACCTGGTCGGGCACGACCGCGACCGGCAGGCGCCGCGCTGCTTCCGGCTGTCCCGGATCCAGGGGCAGGCCAAGGCGGTGGGGCCGACCGGTCAGGTGCAGCGCCCGCCGGACACCGACCTGCTGCGGTTCGTCGCCGGAGAGCACCGCGAGCCGCCGCCGGCCACGCTGGCCCGGGTGTGGGCCGCGGCCGGCCGGGCGCAGGGGCTGCGGCGCCGGGCGACCGTCGTGGACCAGATGGAGGTCGGCGGCGACGCGGGCGACGTGCTGGAGATCGACCTGAACTACCCGGAGTCGGCGGCGAGCTGGCTCGCCGGCTACGGGCCGGACGTCGTGGTGCTGGAGCCGGACACGCTGCGCAAGACGGTGCACGAGATCCACCTGGACGTCGTCGACCAGGTGGGGGAGGGCCGATGACGAGCGCGACCCAACGGCTGCCCAGGCTGCTGGCGCTGGTGCCGTACCTGCTGAGCCGGCCGGGCATCCCGATCGCCGACGCCGCGGCCGACTTCGGGGTGACCGAGCAGCAGCTGCGCAAGGACCTGGAACTGCTGTGGATGTGCGGGCTGCCGGGCTACGGCCCCGGCGACCTGATCGACCTGTCCTTCGAGAGCGACTCGATCACCGTCACCTACGACGCGGGCATGCGGCGGCCGCTGCGGCTCACCGCGTCCGAGGCGACGGCGCTGCTGGTGGCGCTGCGGGCGCTGGCCGACACCCCGGGCATCGCCGACACCGACGCGGTGCAGCGCGCCCTGGCGAAGGTGGAGAACGCGGTCGGGCAGGCACGCCCGGCGGGCGTGGTGGTCGGCCTGGAAGGCCGGGAAGGCGCGGTGCGGCCGGGCGTGCGGTCGGCGGTGCAGGACGCGACGACGCGCCGCCGCGCGCTGCGGATGCGCTACTACACGGCGTCCCGCGACGAGATCAGCGAGCGGACCGTCGACCCGATGCGGCTGCTGCTCATCGATGGGCGCAGCTACCTGGAGGCCTGGTGCCGCAGCGCGTCCGGGGTGCGGATGTTCCGGCTGGACCGCATCGACGACGTCGAGGTGCTGGCCGAGGCCGCGCAGCCGCCGTCGGAGGCCGAACCGACCGACGTTTCGGAAGGGCTGTTCCGGCCGGCGCCGGACCAGCTCGTCGCCGAGGTGGAGCTGGAGCCCGACGCGCGCTGGGTGGCCGAGTACTACCCGGTCGACGAGCTCGTCGAACTGCCGCGGGGCCGGGCCCGGGTGCGGATGCGCTACTCGGACCGGTCGTGGATGACCCGGCTGCTGCTGGGTCTGGGCGGCCAGGCGCGGGTGCTCAACCCGCCCGAGCTGGCCTGTGACGTGCGTCAACGTGCGGAAGACGCGTTGACGCGGGCGCGTCACCTTCCGTCCACCTGAGCGGGATACCGTAATCGCGTGCCGTACGTGTGGAGTCTCGTCCTGCTGGTCGTGGGCCTGGTCCTGCTCGCGCTGCTGCTGGTTCGGTTGTTCCGGGAGCTGCGCAGGTTCAAATCCGTGCAGCGGCAGGTGTTCCACGACCTCGACGACCGTAGCGGCCTGGTGAAGGCGCGCGTGGCCGGTTTGAAGGTGGCGTTCGCGCAACGTCGCAACCGGTGACGCGCAACGGCCCTATTTGTCGACCCCTGCCATGCGTACCATTGCGCCTGCAGGGACATCACGAAAGGTTGGACACGAATGGGTTTGCCAGGTGGCTGGGAACTGATCCTGATCGTCTTGGTCTTGGTGCTTCTCTTCGGTGCCACCAAGCTTCCGAAGATGGCCCGTTCGCTCGGCCAGTCCGCCCGCGTTTTCAAGGCGGAGGCGCGCGGCATGAAGGCGGACGAGGAAGCGGCCAAGAAGGAGAAGGCCGAGCGGGAGCCGAAGCCGGAGTTGACCGCCGGTGAGCCGAGCGCGTCGCCGGCCACGTCCGCGGTCGACGAGAAGCAGCGCAACGACACCAAGAACTGACTGAAGGCGGGACAACAAGGTGGGTGCCAGTGCACTGGGCCGCCTGAACCCGTTCCGCAAGGGTCGCCGTCGGTGGGGCCGCAGGCACAACCCCGACGGCACCATGACGCTCGTCGATCACCTCTACGAGCTGCGGTACCGGTTGGGCGTGGCCGTAGTGGCGGTGACGGTCGGCGCGATCTTCGGGATCTGGTGGTTCTCCAACTCGATTTACGGGCTGCCCACGCTTAGTGACGTGCTGCTCGAACCGTACTGCCAGCTCCCCGTCACTCAACGGCTGAGCCCGAACGGGACGTGTCAGCTGTTGCAGACCGAGCCGTTCGAGATCTTCATGCTGACCCTGAAGGTCGGCGTGTCGGTCGGCGCGGTGCTGTTCAGCCCGGTGTGGCTCTACCAGCTGTGGGCGTTCATCACGCCGGGGCTGTACGCCAAGGAGCGCAGTTTCGCCCGGCTGTTCGTCGCCTGCGCGAGCCTGCTGTTCGTCGGCGGCGCGGTGCTCGCCTACTACATCCTGCCGACGGCGCTGTCGTTCATGTCCGGGTTCGGCGGGGACGCGTTCTTCACCGCGCTCACCGGTGGCAAGTACATCAGCTTCATGCTGCTCCTGCTGGTGATCTTCGGCGTGAGCTTCGAGCTGCCGCTGATCCTGGTGATGCTCAACCTGGCCGGGCTCGTCAGCTACGCCAAGCTGAAGAGCTGGTGGCGGGGCCTGGTCTTCGCGCTGTTCGTGTTCGCCGCGATCGCGACGCCGGGGCAGGACCCGTTCTCGATGCTGGCGCTGGCGGCCGCGCTGTGCGTGCTGTTCACCATCGCGATGGTGATCTGCCGGTTCAACGACAAGCGCCGGGCCAAGAAGCTCGAGGGACAGGGCCTGGAGGGGCTCAGCCCGGACGAGGCGTCGGAGGTCGACTTCCGGGCCTCCGAGCTGGACACCACGCCGTCCGCGAGCCCGAAGCAGCACGACGACGTGACCTGACCCGCTGGCCAATCCGGGGCCCGGTGGGCGAGGATGCTCCTTCGTGCGCTGCGTCCTGGTGATCAACCCTGCTGCCGGTGGTGGACTTTCCGCGAAGGTGGTCGGCGAACTCGTCGGCCACCTTCGCAGCGTCTGTGACGTGAAAACCGTGCTCGCCGCGGATGCGCGCGGCACCGCCGATGCCGCGAAGCGGGCGGTGGCCGACGGGGCCGATGTGCTGGCGGTGGTGGGCGGCGACGGAGTCGCGCACCTCGCGGTGCAGGCGTGCGCCGAGTCGGCGACGGCGTTAGCCCTGATACCGGCCGGGACCGGCAACGACCTGGCGCGCGGGCTCGGCGTGCCGCGCGACCCGGCGGTGGCGGCGCGGGCGGTGGCGGAGGCCATCCGCGCGGAGGAGCGGCGCCGCATCGATCTCGGCAAGGTCGCGGGCGGCGGCTGGTTCGCGACGGTGCTGTGTGCGGGATTCGACTCGCGGGTCAACGCGCGGGCGAACCGGATGCGCTGGCCGCGGGGGCAGCGCCGGTACGACCTGGCGGTGGTGCGCGAGCTGCTGAGCCTGCGGCCGAGGCCGCTGCGGGTGGAGACCGATGCGGGCACGACGGAGCTGACCGCCACGCTCGTCGCGGTCGGGAACACCGCCTGCTACGGCGGCGGCATCCCGGTCTGCCCGGACGCCGACGCGGGCGACGGGCTCCTCGACCTGACGGTGGTCGGCGAGGTCGCCCGGCGCGACCTGGTGCGGATCCTGCCGTCGCTGCGGACCGGACGGCACATCGAGCACCCGGCGGTGTGCACGCTGCGCGCGCAGCGCGTGCGGCTGGGCGGCGAGAACGGCTGGACGGCCTACGCCGACGGCGAACCGCAGGCCCGCCTGCCGCTGAGCATGCGCTGCGTGCCCGGCGCGCTCACCGTGGTGGGCTCGTGATCTGCACGTTTCAGAGATCGGCTTTGTGTTTGTTTTTGAAGCGGCGCAGCCGCTTAGCCCACCTACGCAACCGGCACCGCCGCGGGTTCTGAGGTTCCGCCACCTGCACCGCCACACAAAACGAGCCTGGAAACAGCGAGGAAACAGGTATTCGCGACGGCGGTCGGGGTGATGTGAAAGCCTTGGGGTGTGGCTGCCAGCCGTTCCAACCCCACCAAGCTGTCCCCGGCCGACGCCTTCACGGCGCACACCCGCCGCAGCGCGCATCCCGCGCTGGCGGAGTTCGCCGGGGGGCTGTCGTTCGAACTCGACCCGTTCCAGCGCACCTCCTGCCAGGCCCTCGAGGCCGGACACGGCGTCCTGGTGTGCGCGCCCACCGGTGCCGGCAAGACCGTGGTCGGCGAGTTCGCCGTGCACCTCGCGCTCAAGGAGGGCCGGAAGTGCTTCTACACCACGCCGATCAAGGCGTTGTCCAACCAGAAGTACGCCGACCTGTGCGAGCGGCACGGTAGCGACGCGGTCGGGCTGCTGACCGGCGACACCTCGATCAACGGCGAGGCGCAGGTGGTCGTGATGACCACCGAGGTGCTGCGCAACATGCTCTACGCGGGTTCCCGCAGCCTCGACCAGCTCGGCTACGTCGTGATGGACGAGGTGCACTACCTCGCCGACCGCTTCCGCGGCGCGGTGTGGGAGGAAGTGATCCTGCACCTGCCGGAGTACGTGCAGGTCGCGAGCCTGTCGGCGACGGTGAGCAACGCCGAGGAGTTCGGCGAGTGGTTGCAGGAGGTGCGCGGCGACACCACGGTGGTCGTCGACGAGCACCGGCCGGTGCCGCTGTGGCAGCACATGCAGGTCGGCCCCCGGATGTTCGACCTCTTCGGTGGCGAGACCGCGGACCGGGAACTGCAGATCAACCCGAACCTGCTGCGGCACACCCAGGAGCTCGCCCGCGTGCACCTGCCCTACGGCGGCCGGCGCGGCGGGCCGAACGCCAAGCGCAAGGGCCCGCGCCCGCCCCGGTTCGCCCCGCCGTCGCGGGTGGAGATGCTGACCAGCCTGGATGCGGCCGGGCTGCTGCCGGCGATCGTGTTCATCTTCAGCCGCAACGGCTGCGACCAGGCCGTCGCCCAGTGCATGCGGGCGGGTCTGCGGCTGACCACCGAGGCGGAGATCGACGAGATCCGCGAGGTGATCGACGAGCACACCACCAACCTGCCGGAGAGCGACCTGGCAGTGCTGGGCTTCTGGGAGTGGCGGGAGGCGCTGGAGCGCGGGCTGGCCGCGCACCACGCCGGGCTGCTGCCGGCGTTCAAGGAAACCGTCGAGGAGCTGTTCGTCCGCGGCCTGGTCAAGGCCGTGTTCGCCACCGAGACGCTGGCGCTGGGCATCAACATGCCCGCCCGCACGGTGGTGCTGGAGCGGCTGGTGAAGTTCAACGGCGAATCGCACGTGGACCTCAGCCCCGGCGAGTACACGCAGCTCACCGGCAGGGCCGGGCGCCGCGGCATCGACATCGAGGGCCACGCGGTGGTCGTCTGGCAGCCCGGCGTCGACCCGAAGCAGGTCGCTGGGCTCGCCTCCACCCGCACGTACCCGCTGCGCTCGTCGTTCCGGCCCGGCTACAACATGGCCGTCAACCTCGTGCAGCGCGTCGGCCAGGACGCCGCGCGGGAACTGCTGGAGCAGTCGTTCGCGCAGTTCCAGGCCGACCGGTCGGTGGTCGGGCTGTCCCGGCGCGTGGATCGCAACAGCGAGGCGCTCACCGGCTACGCCGAGGCGATGCGCTGCCACCTGGGCGACTTCGAGGAGTACTTCGACCTGCGCCGCCGGATTTCCGAGCGGGAGAAGAACCTGGCCCGGCAGAACCGGCAGTCGCGGCGCGCGGAGGCGGCCAAGTCGCTGGAGAAGCTGCGCAAGGGCGACGTGATCTCGGTGCCCGCCGGGCGGCGCTCGGGGCTGGCGGTGGTCATCGACCCGGGCCTGGAGCCGATGGGCGAGCCGCGGCCGCTGGTGGTCACCGAGGACCGCTGGTCGGGGCGGCTGTCGGTCGCCGACTTCACCTCGCCGGTGGAGCCGCTGGGCAAGATGAAGCTGCCGAAGCAGGTCGACACCCGCTCGCCGAAGTCGCGCCGGGACCTGGCGGCGACGCTGCGCAACACCGGCCTCGCGCCCTCCAGCGGGCGCAGCAAGCGGCGCTCCGACGCGACCGACGACGCGGAGCTGGCGACGCTGCGGCGGGCGCTGAAGGCGCATCCGTGCCACGGCTGCGACGAGCGGGAGGGCCACGCCCGGTGGGCCGAGCGCTACGAGCGGCTGCGCGGCGAGAACGAGAACCTGCGGCGCAAGGTCGCCGCGACCACGCACTCGCTGGCCCGCTCCTTCGACCGGATCGTCGCGCTGCTGACCGAACGGGACTACCTGCCGGTGGAGGGCTCGTCGGAGGGCCAGGTCACCCAGCACGGGCGGCGGCTGTCCCGGCTCTACAGCGAGTCGGACTTGCTGGCGGCCGAGTGCCTGCGGGTCGAGACGTGGCGCGGGCTGGGGCCCGCCGAGCTGGCGGCCGTGGTGTCGTCGCTGGTCTACGAGTCGCGGCGGGAGGGGCTGGCGCCGCAGGTGCCGTCCGGCCCGGTCAGCGACGCGCTGGCCGCCACCTGGCGGCTGTGGGCGGAGCTGGAGGACGACGAGCGGCGGCACAAGCTGGATCGCACGCGCGAGCCGGATGCCGGTTTCGCCTGGCCGGTGTTCCGCTGGGCGCGCGGCGAGTCGCTGGAGAAGGTGCTCACCGCCGCCGAATCCAGCGGGCACGAGCTGTCGGCCGGCGACTTCGTGCGCTGGTGCCGCCAGGTCATCGACCTGCTCGACCAGATCCGCGAGGTCGTCGGCGTGGCGGATCCGGTGGGTTCGGCGGCGGCCAAGGCGGTCACCGCGATCCGGCGCGGTGTGGTCGCCGCCGGCGCCGTGTGACGGCGGCCGCCCGGCCGATTCGGGCGGCGCGTGGGTTGTGGTTGGATTTCCTGGCGTCGGGAACGTCGGTCAGGTGAAGAATCGTCCGGAGGTACAGATGTCGTCCCCTTACGGTCCGCCGGGGGGCTATCCCCAGTGGGGGCAGCAACCCCAGGGCCCTGGGATGCAGCCGGCGGCGCCGGGCTACCCGCAACCGGGTGGGTTCGCGCCGCAGCGACCGCCGCAGCAGCCGCCGCCACAGCCGCCGCAGCAGCCGCCGCCACAGCCGCCGCAGCAGCCGCCGCAGCAGCCGCCGCAGCAGCCGCCGCCACAGCCGCCGCCGCAGCAGCAGCCGCAGTACGGCTACGGCCAGCAGTACCCGCAGGGCGGCGGCGGTCAGTTCCCGTCGCCGGGCGGCTTCGGCCAGTTCGACGAGTTCGGGCCGAAGAAGAAGCGCTCGGCGCTGCCGTGGGTGTCCGGCGGTATCGGCCTGGTGATCGTCGTCGGTGTGGTGCTGGTCCTCGGGTTCGTCACGCCGGGCTGGTTCCTGCGGCCGGTCTTCGACTCGGCCAGCGTCGAGAAGGGCGTCTCGCAGACGTTGCGGAGTTCCTACGGCCTGGCCGGGGTCGGCCAGGTCAGCTGCCCCGGCGGGCAGCCGGTGACCGTCGCGCACCGCTTCGACTGCAAGGTCACGGTCGATTCGCAGCCCAAGACCGTGACGGTGACGGTGAAGAACGAGAAGGGCGTCTACGAGGTCGGCCACCCCAAGTGAAAATCGGTCGACCCGGGAGGATTCGACCGGGAAGATCGATGGCGTGACCGGTCATCAAGTGCGGCCCCTGGCCGAATCCGAATTCCGCGAAGCCCACGATCTGTTCCGCCGCGCCCTGCTGTGGCACCCGTCGAAGGACGAGGAGTGGGAGCGGAACTCCGGGCGTTACGAGCCTGGGCGGGTGCTGGGCGCGTTCGTCGACGGCGCGCTTGCGGGCACGGCGATGGCGACGACGAACGTCGTCGCGGTGCCCGGCGGGCGAAGGCTCCCGGTCGGCGCGGTGACCGGGGTCGGCGTTCGCGCCGACCAGACCCGGCGTGGACTGCTCACGTCGTTGATGCGGGAGCAGCTCGACGACGCGCGGCGGCGCGGCGAGGCGGTGGCGATGCTGCACGCCTCGGAAGCGGTGATCTACGAGCGGTACGGCTACGGCGTGGCCAGCCGGTCCCGCACGGTGGAACTCGACCGCCGCCGGGCGGCGCTGCGCGTGGGCGCGCCGGTCGGCGGCCGGGTGCGGGTGCTGGACCAGGACGAGGCGGCGCCGATCCTGCCTGCGATCTACCAGCGCTGCGCCCAGGACCGGGCGGGGCAGATCGGCCGCGATGACGCCTGGTGGGCGGGGCAGCGGTCGTGGCTCGGCGACGGCGTCCTGATCGCGGTGCACGCCGATGGCGACGGCCTGGACGACGGTTTCGCCCTGTACGAGGCGAAGAACGCCAACGACGCCAGCACGCTGCAGGTCCACGACCTGAAGTCGGCGAACACGACGGCGGCGGTCCAGCTGTGGCGGTTCCTGCTGGGCGTCGACCTCGTGGACCGGGTGGTGGGCCACCACCGGCCGCTGGACGAGCCGCTGGAGTGGTGGCTGGCGGATCGTCGCCAGTGCCGGGTCACCAGCGTCGACGACGACCTGTGGCTGCGCCTGGTGGACGTGCTCGAAGCGCTGCGGGCGCGGACCTTCGGCCCGGCCGATCCGGTGGTGATCGAGGTCCGGGACGAGTTCCTGCCGGACAACGACGGCCGTTACCGGGTCGGCCCGGACGGCGTGGACCGGTGTTCCGACGAATCCCAGCTCGTCCTGGACGTTGCGGTGCTCGCGGCGCTGTACCTGGGCGACCAGACGGCGTCGGCGCTGGTGGCAGGCGGTCGGATCGAGGTGCGCGACCCGGCGGCGGTCGCGGCGGCGGACCGGCTGTTCACCACGGTCGAAACGCCCTGGTGTGGCACCAATTTCTGACCGTTCGCGAGTGCTTCGGACTGCTGCGGCGGCCCGAAGCACTCGCGGTGCGCGCGTTCGCCTTGAAAATATGTAGACCGGATGTCATATTTTCTGCATGAGGAAAGGCGCGCAGACGAAGCAGCAGATGCTCGGCACCGCCATGGAGCTGTTCCGGCGGCAGGGCTACCACGCCACCGGCGTCAACCAGGTGCTCGCGGAGGCCGAAGCTCCGCGGGGCTCGCTGTACTTCCACTTCCCGGGCGGCAAGCAGCAGCTCGCCGCCGAGGCGGTCGAGGCGTCCGGGCGGCAGGTGGCCGAGCTGCTGGCCGCGGTGCTGGCGGAGGTGAGCGGGCCGCGTGAAGCGGTCGCGGCGGTGATGGCGCACTTCGCGCAGGCGCTGGAGGAATCGGACTTCAGCAGGGGATGCCCGGTGGCCACCGTCGCGCTGGAGGCTAGCGCGGACAGCCCGGAGGTCAGGTCGGCGTGCGACGGCGCGTACGGGACCTGGCTGGCGGGGCTGGCGGCGGCGTTCACCGGCTGGGGGATTCCGGCGGCGCGGGCGGAGGAGCTCGCGGTGATCGCGTTGTCGATGCTCGAAGGCGCGCTGCTGCTCTGCAAGGTCCAGCGGGACGTCACGGCGTTGCGGACGGTGGGCGATCAGCTGGCCGACCTGCTGGAACGCGTTCGGGCGGAAGAAGTTTGATGCGGGTTCTTCCGCAGCGAGGGTGGACCACCGGCAGGAATCCACTGTGGACGACCGAGATGCGGTGAAGGGCACCTTCTCTCGGCTATGCCCGGAGAAGGCGCCCTTCGGCCGCCTGAACCTATGCGGTGAGTGCTGCGATGAGGCGGTCGATGCTGGCTCCCAGGCCCCAGGTCTGCTGGAGCGCGCGCAGCCGGTCGGTGTCCACAGGGGACTGCGGGAGCGCGTCGTCCGCGCGGTCCATGACCACCGGGGCGTCGCGCGCCACCCGGACCACCGACGGGGCCGCCGCGAGGTAGTCGGCGGCTTCCGCGAGCTTGCCGCGGACTCGCGGCGTCAGGCGGGAGTCGCCGCTGTCGGCCGCCGCCAGCAGCGCTTCGAGCGAGCCGAACTGGGTGATCAGCTTCGCCGCCGTCTTCTCGCCGATGCCCGCCACCCCGGGCAGCCCGTCCGACGGATCTCCGCGCAGCACGGCCATTTCCGCGTAGTCGTCCCCGGCGCGGCCGGCCGACAGGGCGTACTTCTCGGCGAGCTCGACCGGGCCGTAGTCCTGCGCCTTCGCCAGGCCCGCGCCGACGTAGATCACCCGCACCGAGGTGGGCTGGTCGCGCACCAGCTGGAACAGGTCCCGGTCGCCGGTGACGACCTCCACCGCGTCCCGCTCCTCGCGGTCGGCGAGCGCGCCGATGACGTCGTCGGCCTCGTAGCCCTCCGCCTCGGCGGTGGCGATGCCCGCCGCGTCGAGCACTTCGAGGATCACCGGGACCTGCGGGGAAAGCGAATCCGGGACCTCTTCGGCGTCGGGATCGTCCTCGGCGACGCGGTGCGCCTTGTAGGACGGCAGCGCGTCGACCCGGAACTGCGGCCGCCAGTCGTTGTCCAGGCAGGCCACCAGCCGGGACGGGCGCCGGTCGGTGATCAGCTTGGCGAGCATGTCGCAGAAACCGCGCACCGAGTTCACCGGCGTGCCGTCCGGCGCGGTCAGCGAGTCGGGCAGGGCGTAGTACGAGCGGAACCACAACCCGGCCGAATCCACGAGCATCAGGGGACCAGTCACAGTGGGTCAGCTTGTCACGTCCGCGCCCGTGGATGTGCACGACCTGCCGGGTGCGACGCACGGATGTGCGCGAGCGCCTCCGCCGCCAGCGGAGCCAGGACGGCACCCGGCAACGCGTGCCCCATGCCGGGTATCTCAGCCAGCCGCGCGCCGGGAATCGCCCCGGCGAGGTGGCGGCCGTGCGGCGGCGGGCTGATCGGATCCAGCGGCGCCTGGACGACGAGCGTCGGCGTGCTGATGCGCGCGAGCTCCGGGCCGCGCGTCACCACTCCTTCCGACACCAGGCCGTGGTTGGTGCTCGGATGCCAGGTTCCGGCGTGGTCCATGGCGCGTTGCTCGCGCAGCCGGAACTCCGCCGGGTCGAAGGGGAGTTCGTCGCCGGCGAAGATCCGCCAGGAAGCCACCCGCAGTTCGAGCTCCGCCGCCGGGTCGGTCGTGGGTTCCTGGAGGTCCAGCACGTCGAACAGGCGCTGGGTGGGAACCGGGAGGCCGTCGGGGGAGGGCTCGCCCGCGGCGGCGCGGGCGACGTTGCGCGCCAGGTCGACGCCCAGCGCGTGCGTGCAGATCAGCGTCTGGCTCAGCAGGCGCTGCGGGTGGTCCAGGGCGATCAGCTGGGCGAGCCCGGCGCCCATCGAGAAGGCGACGACGTGCGCGGCGCCGACGTTCCAGCCGTCCAGCACCGCGCGGGCGTCGGCGGCGAGGTCGTCGAAGGTGTAGGGGTGGGAGGCGAAATCCAGGTGGGTGGACCGCCCGGTGTCGCGGTGGTCGTAGCGGATCACGCGGAGCCCGTCGGCGACCAGCGCCGCGATGAACTCCTCGGGCCAGAACAGCGCGGACTGGCAGTCGCCCGCGATCAGCAGCACCGGCGGGGCGGCGGGATCACCGCGGTCCTCGCTCCACAGCCGCACGTCGCCCGCCCGGATCAGGCGTTCGGTCACGGTGAACCTCCTCGGTGTCGCGGGATCAGCGGAAGTCGGCGGCGTGCTCGGCCGCCCACTGCGCGAAGGAGCGCGCCGGGCGGCCGGTGACCTGCTCGACCGTCGGCAGCACCTGGTCCGGGCGGTCGACCGCTTCGGCCCAGTACCCGAGCAGCATGTCGACCACCTCCTCGGGGATGAACTCGGCCAGCTCCGCGCGTTCCTGCTCGGAAGTCACCGCCTCGAACGGGATGTCCCGGCCGAGCACCTCGCCGATGGTGCGCACCTGGTCGGCGATGGAGATCGCGGCCGGGCCGCTGAGCTCGTACTTCGCGCCGACGTGGCCGTCGTCGAGCAGCGCGGTCGCGGCCACCGCGGCGATGTCGGCTTCGTGGACCGGCGCTTGCGCGGCGCTGCCGTGCGCAGAGCGCACCGCGGTCCCGGCCTGGATGGCGCCCGCCCAGATCAACGAGTTGGCCGCGAATGCGCCCGGCCGAATGGCGGTGCAGTCGATGCCGGAATCCTCCACCGCGCGTTCGACCGAACGGTGCCAGGTGTGGCTGTCGGCGTTGTGCGCGCGCTTGTTCTCCGCCGCCGCGGAAGCCGACGACAACACGACTATCCGCCGCACTCCGGCGCTTTTGGCCAATTCCGCGAAATCCGCCGCGCCCTCGTGCGGGAAGAGGTATGCGCGTTCGATGCCGTCCAGCGCCGGTGCCAGCGTTCCGGGCTCGCCGAGGTCTCCGCGCGCCACCTCCACATCCGGCGAAAACCCGGCGCTGTCGGGATTCCTGGTCATGATCCGCACCCGTTCGCCCGCGTCGCGCAGGTGCTCGACGACGTGCCGGCCGACGCTGCCGGTCGCCCCGGTCACCAGAAATGTCATGGCTGCTCCAAATGGTTTCGCGCCCGTGCGGCACAAATCGAATCCACTTCTCGGTGGCGCGAGCAAGCTACACCACAAATCGCCAATTGGGGAAATTTGACAAATCTCCGAATTGTTGTTCTGTGGCGATATGCATTCGACCAGATAGCATTATTCGTTTTTGTCAAGCGAATTGGCGGAAATGTGTGATCGAGCTGAAGCGAACGGCCCGTTCGCGCCGTCCAGTGGCGTGAACAGGCCGTTCGCCGCAAACCGTCAGCCCCTTTCGAGGCTGCGACCGGCCCGGCCGCGCGCCTCGGCCGGATCCGGTGCGGTGCGGGCCTGCTGGGCGGCCTTCTGCAAGTCGGACAGGGTGTGTTCGGCCAGCGCGGCGCCCACGGCTGCCAGTGCGGTCGAGGTCATCGACAGGCTGGTGGCGCCGAGGCCCACCAGCACGCCCGCCAGCAGCGGATCCGCTGCCGCTTCGCCGCACACGCCGACCGGCTTGCCGCGCTCCCGGCCCGCCCGGCCGAGCCCGGCGATCAGACGCAACAACGCGGGCTGCCACGGGTCGTTCAGGGCGGCCAGCGCGCCGGTCATGCGGTCGGCCGCGCACGTGTACTGCGCCAGGTCGTTGGTGCCGATGCTGACGAAGTCCACGACGTCCAGGATCTCGTCGGCGCAGAGCGCGGCGGCAGGCGTTTCGACCATGACGCCGACGCGCTCGACGCCCGCGTCCCGGGCACGCTCGGCGAACCACGCCGCCTCGCCTGCGGTCGCGACCATCGGCGCCATCACCGACACCACGGCCCCGGTCTCGGCGGCCGCGGCGACGATGGCGGTGAGTTGCCGGTCCAGCAGTTCGGGCCGGTCGAAGGCGACCCGGAGCCCTCGCACGCCGAGCGCGGGGTTGGGCTCGCCGGCGATGTCGAGGAACGGCAAGGGTTTGTCCGCTCCGGCATCCAGCGTGCGCACCACGACCGGCTTGCCCGCGAACGGCCGCAACGCGGCGGCGTAGGCCTGCCGCTGGGTTTCGGAGTCGGGCTCGACCGCGGCGTCCAGGAAGCAGAACTCGGTGCGGAACAGCCCCGATCCTTCGGCGCCCGCTTCGACGCCGGCCCGGGCGTCGGCGGCGGAACCGATGTTGGCCAGCAGCTTGATCCGGTGCCCGTCGGCGGTGCTGCCCGAGCCGTTCCACTGGGCGCTGGTGCGGTCGGCCGACTCGGGCTCGACGGCGTGCTCCAGCAGCTCGACGGTGCCCGCCGCGCCGTCCACG
The DNA here is from genome assembly GCF_040655595.1 of Saccharopolyspora sp. NPDC050389. NCBI lineage: Bacteria > Bacillati > Actinomycetota > Actinomycetes > Pseudonocardiales > Pseudonocardiaceae > Saccharopolyspora > Saccharopolyspora sp. NPDC050389. The sequence goes on along the minus strand of NZ_JBFAKG010000005.1, from coordinate 169,087 downwards.
CGCGCCCCGGCCGCCGATGCCGAGAGCGCGCCGCGCGCGGCGACCACGGCCGGAATTCCCAGTGCCCGCGCGAGAATCGCGGTGTGGCTGGTCGGGCCGCCCTCCTCGGTCACCAGTGCCAGCACGAGCCCAGGATCCAGATCGGCGGTGTCGGCCGGGGCCAGATCGCGGGCCACCAGCACGGCTGGCCCGGTCAGCTCGGGCACGCCCGGCGAGGCGGTGCCGGTGAGCTCGGCGACCAGCCGGTCGCGAACGTCGTGCACGTCCCGCACCCGCTCGGCGAGGTATCCGCCGGAGGCGGCCAGCAGCTCCGCGAACTCCCCGGCCGCCTCGAACACCGCGCGCGGCGCGGGCAGGCCCCGCTGCGCGACCGCCTTCTCGGCGTTGCCGAGCAGCGCCGGGTCGGCGGCCATCGCGGCGGTCATCTCCAGCACCGCCCGCGCTTCGCCGGTCGCGGCTTCCGAGCGGGCCAGCAGCCGCTGCGCCACCGCTTCCGCGGCCGGGCGGATCCGCGCCGCCTCGGCCGCCGGATCGCCCGGTTCCGGACCGGGCGCCGGATCGGGCAACCGGTCACGAACCCACAGGACCGGGCCTGCCGCCTTGCCGGGGCTGACCCCGACCCCCTGCAGCGTGGACATCGACCACTCCCAACCGTGCTGGAGGTTTCCCTCGCGTTCTCGAAGTCTTGACAATATGGCAACAAGGGGCACAATCAGGCAACACCAAACATTAATCGGAGGACAACGGGCATGTACGGGGCGGAGCGCCAGCAGCTGCTGGCGCAGCGGGCACGACGCGACGGGCGCATCGACGTCACGGCCGCGGCGGCCGAGTTCGAGGTCGCACCCGAGACCATCCGCCGTGACCTCGCCGCGCTCGAACGCCAAGGCCTGGTGCGGCGCGTCTACGGCGGCGCGATCCCGGTCGAGCGGCTCGACTTCGAACCCGGCGTCTCGCTGCGCGACCAGACCAACGCGGGGGAGAAGGAACGCATCGCGCGGGCCGCGCTGGAGCGGGTGCCCAGCCGCGGCACCGTGCTGTTCGACGCGGGCACCACGACCGCGCGGCTGGCCGGCCTGCTGCCCGCCGACCGCGAACTGACCGTCGTCACGAATTCGCTGCCGGTGGCCAACCAGCTCGCCACCCGCAACAACTACAACCTGCACCTGCTCGGCGGCCGGATCCGCGGCACCACGCTGGCGACGGTGGAGTCCTGGGCGCTCGACGTGCTGCGCGGCCTCACCATCGACGTGGGCTTCTTCGGCACCAACGGCTTCTCGGCCGCGCGCGGCTGCACCACCCCGGATCCGGCGGAATCCGCGGTGAAGGCGGCGATGGTGGGCGCCTGCCGCAAGCGGGTGCTGCTCGCCGACCACAGCAAGTACGGCGACGACCAGTTCAGCCGGTTCGCCGAGCTGTCCGAGATCGACGTCGTGGTGACCGACGAGGGCCTCGACGAGGCGGCGCTCGATGAGCTGAAGGAGATCGAAGCGGAAGTGGTGCTGGCGTGATCGTGACCGTGACGCCGAACCCGAGCCTGGACCGCACCGTCCAGGTGGACCGGCTGGTGCCAGGTGCGGTGCACCGCACCATCCGGACGCGCCTGGACCCGGGCGGCAAGGGCGTGAACGTGGCCCGCGCGCTGGCCGCGGCGGCGGTGCCGACGCTCGCCGTGCTGCCCTCCGGCGGCGCAGCGGGCGCGCAGCTGGCCGAGCTGCTCGCGCCGGAGGAAGTGCCGGTGGTGGAGGTGCCGGTGGTGGCCCCGACCCGCAGCAACATCGCGGTGGTGGAAGCCGACGGCACCACGAGCAAGTTCAACGAGCCCGGCCCGGAACTCACCTCGGCCGAGGTCGCGGCGCTGGAGCGCGCCGCCGCCGAGCAGGCCGGCCGGGCGGACTGGGTGGTGACCTGCGGCAGCCTGCCCGCCGGTTGCCCGGACGACCTGCACGCCCGGATCGCCGCCGCCGCGCGCCGAGCCGGGGCGCGAGTCGCCGTGGACACCTCGGGACGCCCCCTCGAACTGGCCTGTCAGGCCGCGCCTGACCTGGTCAAACCCAATCTCGCCGAACTCGCTGAGCTGGCCGGTGGCCCGCTGCGCGATCTCGGCGACGTGTTGGACGTCGCGCACCGGCTGCGGGCCGGCGGCGTGGCGACCGTCCTGGTGAGCCTCGGGCAGCTGGGTGCGGTGCTGATCGCGGAGACCGGCGCCTGGCACGCCACGAGCATCGCGACCGAGGTGCGCAGCACCGTCGGCGCGGGCGACGCGATGCTCGCCGGATTCCTGCGGGCGGGCGGCATCGGGCCGGCCGCGCTGCGCACCGCCGTCGCCTACGGGACGGCGGCGGTCGGGCTGGCGGGCAGCCGGATGCCCGGCCCGGACGACATCCACCCGCTGCGGGTGCGGATGGATGCAGTGGACAAATCAGTGAGCCTCAGCGGAGTGGCGGCATGACAACCGAACTGATCACCTCGGACCTCGTCGAACTGAACCTGGCCGGCACCGACCGGCGGGCCGTGGTGCGCGACCTCGCCGAGCGGCTGGTGGCCGCCGGCCGGGTCACGGACATCGACCGGTTCCTGGCCGACATCGAAGCCCGCGAACAGCAGATGCCGACCGGGCTGGAAGGCGGCATCGGCATCCCGCACTGCCGCTCGGCGGCGGTGACCGCGCCGTCGCTGGCCTTCGGCCGCAGCAGCGCCGGCGTCGACTTCGGCGCTGAAGACGGCCCGGCGAAGCTCATCTTCCTCATCGCCGCGCCGGAAGGCGGCGGCGCCGACCACATGACCGTGCTCGCCGCGCTGGCCCGGCGCCTGGTGCGCGCCGAGTTCAAGCAGACGTTGCTGGACGCCACCGACGCGGCGGAGCTCGCCAAGTACGTGCGTGAGGAGGTCACGCCGTGAAGTACGTAGCCGTCACCGCCTGTCCGACCGGCATCGCGCACACCTACATGGCGGCCGAAGCCCTGGAGCAGGCCGCGAAGGCCGCCGGGGACGAGATGCTGGTCGAGACGCAGGGCTCGGCGGGCTCGACGCCGCTGTCCGCGGCGGACATCGCCGCAGCCGACGCGGTGATCTTCGCCGCCGACGTGGGAGTTCGCGACCGGGAGCGCTTCGCGGGAAAGCCGGTCGTCGAGGCCCCCGTGAAGCAGGCCATCAACGACGCGGCGGGCCTGCTGACCCAGGCCGCCAACGCCGTGCAGCAAGAACCGGCCGCCGCGCCGGAACCCGCCGCGGAGCCGGAACTGGCCAGCAAGGTCGCCGCGGGCGCCGGGTTCGGCACCCGGCTGCGGCAGTGGCTGATGACCGGCGTGAGCTACATGATCCCGTTCGTGGCCGCCGGCGGTCTGCTGATCGCGCTGAGCTTCGCGCTCGGCGGCTACCAGATCACCGACGCGCCGCCGGTCACCGAGGTGTTCGACCCGGCGAGCCTGCTCAGCTGGGCTGCGCTGGCGAACCAGATCGGCTCGACGGCGTTCGAGTTCCTGGTGCCGGTGCTGGCCGGGTTCATCGCCTTCGCCATCGCCGACCGGCCCGCGATCGCGCCCGGCTTCGTTGGCGGCGCGGTGGCCGTGACCGTCGGCGCGGGCTTCCTCGGCGGCCTCGTCGCCGGCCTGCTGGCCGGTGCGGTGATCGCCGGGCTGAAGCAGGTGAGGGTGCCGCGCGGGATCGCCGGGATCATGCCGGTGGTGGTGCTGCCGCTGCTGGGTTCGCTGGTGGTCGGCGGGCTGATGTTCGTGGTGCTCGGCAAGCCGATCGCGCTGGCGATGGCGGCGCTCACCGGCTGGCTGACCGGCCTGTCCGGCGCCAACGCGGCGCTGCTGGGCGCCCTGCTCGGCGCGATGATCGCCTTCGACATGGGCGGGCCGATCAACAAGGTCGCCTACACCTTCGCCGTCGGCGGCCTGAGCATCGGCACGACGGCGTCGCTGGAGATCATGGCCGCCGTGATGGCCGCGGGAATGGTCCCGCCGCTGGCGCTGGCCCTGGCCTCGGCGGTGCGCGGCAAGCTGTTCAGCCCGGCCGAGCGGGCCAGCGGCCGCGCCGCCTGGCTGCTCGGCGCGTCGTTCATCACCGAGGGGGCGATCCCGTTCGCGGCGGGCGACCCGCTGCGGGTGATCCCGTCCATCGTGGTCGGTTCGGCGACCACGGGCGCGCTGTCGATGACCTTCGGCGCCACGCTGCGCGCGCCGCACGGCGGGATCTTCGTGACACCGCTGGTGGGCAATCCGTTCCTGTACCTGGCCGCGATCGTCATCGGCGTCGTGGTCGCGGCGGCGGCGGTGCTGTTCGCCAAGCAGCTCGGTCGCCGGGCCGTCGAGGAACCGGCTCCCGAAGCCGCCGCCGTCCCGGCCTGAGCCTGCCAACAGGCTTTCCCCAACCCCAGATCCGAGAGGAACAGCAATGCAACGTCGAGTCCGCATCGCCGCCTCGGTCGGCCTGCACGCCCGCCCCGCCGCGCTGCTCGCCAAGGCGGCGGCAGCGCAGGACACGCCCGTCACGATCGCCAAGGTCGTCGACGGAGTGGCCGGTGACCCGGTCGACGCCGGCAGCATGCTCGGCCTGATGTCGCTGGGCGCCCAGCACGGCGAGGAGGTCGAGCTGACCGGCGACGAGGCCGCCCTGGACGAGTTCGTCGCCCTGCTCGAACAGGACCTGGACAAGGCTCCGGCCTGAGCCGTCGGCGCACGGTTTCCGCCGCTCACGGGGCCGGTGTTGGTTTTGGTGTGGGAGTTCCAACCGAAAAAAAACCACCCCCAGGCCGCGCCCCCGCCGTGAGTCTTTTGGGTCGCTATAGCAGCCCAAAAGACTCACGGCCCCGTTCGCGCGCCGAGCCGTTCCGGGCGGTCCCGGAGTGGCGTGAACTGGACCGGCCAGGCGTCGGGTCGCCTGCCCGGGATTAGGCTTGGGAGCTATGGCCACCGTCTCGATCAAGCAGGATCCATCCGTGCTCGCGGCCCGCCTCACCAAGGCCGCCGAAACCGCTGCCGCGGCGAAACTCGACGCGCTGCTGATCTCGCCCGGTTCCGATCTGCGCTACCTCCTCGGCGCGGGCGGGGAGTCGCACGAGCGGCTGACCTGCCTGGTGCTGCCGGCCGACGGCCGACCCGCGCTGGTCGTGCCGAAGCTGGAGGAGCCCGGCTTCGCCGACATCCCGCTGGCAGAGCTCGGAATCGACGTCGTGACCTGGGTCGACGGCCAGGACCCGCACGCGATGGTGGCCGACCTGGCCGGCCGCGGCGGCGCGCCGTCCCGGCTGGCCGTCGCCGACGTGATGCCCGCGCTGCACACGATCCCGCTGCGCGCCGCCCTGCCCGGCACCGAGCAGGTGCTGGCCGGGGCCGTGCTGCGCGAGCTGCGGATGCGCAAGGACGCCGCCGAGATCGAGGCGCTGCGCAAGGCCGGTGCCGCCATTGACCGGGTGCACGCCCGGATGGCGGAGTTCCTCAAGGCGGGCCGGACCGAGGCCGAGGTCGGCGCCGACCTCTCGGCCGCGATCCTCGAAGAGGGCCACACCGAGGTGGCGTTCGTCATCGTCGGCTCGGGGCCGAACGGAGCCAGCCCGCACCACGACGTGTCGGACCGGGTGATCGAGCGCGGCGACGTGGTCGTCATCGACATCGGCGGCCCGATCGCCGAGGGCTACAACTCCGACTGCACTCGCACCTACGCCGTGGGCGAGCCCGCCCAGTCGGACGTCCGCGAAACCTACGCCGTGCTGGAGGCCGCGCAGCGCGCCGCCGTCGAGGCGGTGCGGCCGGGCGCGACCGCCGAGTCGATCGACGCCGCGGCCCGCGAGCCGATCGCCGCCGCCGGGTTCGGCGAGTACTTCGTGCACCGCACCGGGCACGGCATCGGCCTGGACGTGCACGAGGAGCCCTACATCGTCGGCGGCAACGCCGTGCCGCTGGAGCCGGGCATCGCCTTCAGCGTCGAGCCGGGCATCTACCTGCCGGGACGCTGGGGCGCGCGGATCGAGGACATCGTCATCGTCACCGAGGACGGCGTGGAGAGCGTGAACAACCAGCCGCACGAGTTGGTGGTGCTGCCGGCGTGAGCGACAGATCCGCAACCCCGGGCGGGCTGGAGGCCACCGACCGCGCCATCCTGCGCGAGCTGGCGCGGGACGGCCGGTGCAGCTTCACCGACCTGGCCGAGCGCGTCGGGTTGAGCGTTTCCGCGGTGCACCAACGGGTTCGCCGGCTGGAGCAGCGCGGCGCCCTGCAGGGCTACACGGCCAAAGTGGACGGTGACCAGATCGGGTTGCCGCTGACCGCGTTCATCTCGCTGACGCCGATCGACCCGGCCGCGCCCGACGACTACCCGCAGCGCCTGGAACACCTGCCGCAGATCGAATCGTGCTATTCGGTGGCGGGCGACGAGTCCTACATCCTGCAGGTGCGGGTGACTTCGCCGCTGGGCCTGGAAGAACTGCTCAGGCAGATCCGGGAAGCGGCGAAGGTTTCCACCCGGACGACGGTGGTCCTGTCGACCCCGTTCGAACACCGCCCTCCGGCGATTTAATACGGAATTCCAGGCTCGTTCTGCGTAGCGGTGCGGGTAGCGGAACCTCAGAGGCCTTCTCGGCTGTGGGATCCCCGATTTGTGTATGACCAATACGCGGCATCGGGGCTGTCCTCGCGAGAAGGCCTCTGAGAACCCGCGGCGGTGCGAGTTGCGAGGGTGGGCTAAGCGGCTGCGCCGCTTCAAAGACAAAAACCAAGCCGACTTCTCAAAAACGCTCTATAACGCCCGAAGTGCTCACCGGCTCTACTTGCGGTGATCAAGGATGGGCTTGTGCGGCCGCGGCGTGCTCCGAGACCGCGTGGAGGTTGCCGAGCTCGTCCGGTAAGCACAGCGACTTCGGGTCTTCCGCGGCCATGAACTCGCCGAGGCAGCGGCCGAGCTGTGCGTGCCCGGCGGCGTTGGCGTGGAAGGACTCCTGCATCGCGTGCGCCGCGCGCTGCTCGTCCTTGAGGCTCGCCCAGTCGACCGTCAGCCTGGTGAACCACTCGCCGTCGGCGGTCCTCGGGTTCCCGGTGCACGCCTCGTGCCCGATGCCCGCCCGGGACAGGTCCAGGAACCGGGCGTTCGCCTGCTGCGCGACGTCCTGCAGCCCGGCGGACAGCTGCGGCACCCCGGTGTCCCGGATCCACTCCAGGTCACCGGTCAGGAACGGGCAGCCGGACAGGTCTTGCAGCTCGGGCTTGACGCCGGGGCCCACCGGCGAGGCGTAGGACTGCACGATCAGCGAGTAGCTGCTCGGCGTGTAGCCCGCGCTGTCCATCGCCGCCCGGATGTCGTTCAGCGCGCCCAGAACCTTCGGCTTCATCCGCTCCACCCGCTGCGGCCACGCGTTACGCAGCGGCGCCGCGCAACCTTCCGGCGTCTGCCGCACCCAGGCTTCCACGCACTGGTTGACGACCTCGGTGAAGCCCGGGTCGTCGTTGGCGCCGATCTGCACCACGACGTCGGTGATCCGGTACTGCTGCGCCAGCTCCGCGAGCCGCTGGGCCTGGGAGCCCTCGGCGTGGCCGGGATCCGGGTTCGCGCCGACCAGGTCGGTCCGCGCGCCGGAGCAGGCCAGGTTGATGCGGGTCACCTCGGGCGGGAGCCGGAGCTGGTTGATCGGCGCGGCCGCCGACCGGTGGCACCAGTTGTCCCGCTCGCCGTTGGTCCCGGCCTCGTACCGGCCGCCGCCCTCGCCGGACAGCGTGCTGTCGCCGAGGGTCACCACCGCGGCCGGGAGCTGCTTCGGCTGCAGCGGCAATCCCGGCAGGTACTGGTCGCTGATCAACACCGCGAGCGCCAGCACGGTGGTGACCAGCAGGAGGATTAGTGGTTTCGACTTGTGCGCCCGCATCGGGTGGAAGTCTATGGGGCCCGCGGCTGGGGGCGTTCATCACCTCTGCGGGCTTTGGGAGCATTTGCGGGGCCTCGTTCGTTGAACCGGGTGACTGCCACCGACAGGAGGTCTTCGCACCGTGCCGATCCTCGTTCTTCTCCTAGTTGCCGGTGTGGTCGAAATCGCCGTGCTGGTCGCCATCGGTCAGGCCATCGGGGTGCTGCCCACCATCGGCCTGCTGATCGCCGCCGCCGTGCTGGGGACCTGGCTGGTGCGCTGGCAGGGCCGCCGGACCCTGCAGGAGTTCCGCGAGGCCGCGCGCCAGCGCCGGCCTCCGGAGAAGGAGCTCACCGACGGCGTGCTCATCGCCGCCGCCGGAATCCTGATCATCATGCCCGGTTTCGTCAGCGACATCGCCGGGCTGCTGTGCCTGTTCCCGCCGACCCGCGCCCTGCTGCGCAACCGGATGCTGCGCGCGGCGGAGCGGCGGTCGAAGGCGATGCAGGACCAGATGTGGCTGCACACCCAGCAGGCCTACCGCCGACAGGGCGCGACCGCGCCCGGCGACGACGTCATCGACGGCGAGGTGGTTTCGGTCACGGAGGACGACGAGCCTGCCTCCGCCGGCCCGGAGTTGCTGCCGCCGCAACGGTCTGCGCAGGCAGACCGGTCGGACGAGAGCCCGCGCAGGTGATCGGGTCGGCGTGCCGTCGGCGGGTCCCGGGCGACGGGTAAGCTCGCCAGAACGATCGCGGCCGGGTTCGCCGGGGGCGTGCGACGACCCGCTTCGCCGATCTCGACCTGCGCAGTTGGAAACCCGGAACGGGGAAGCACGAAAGACATGTCCGAGACCACGTTGTTGCTCGGCGGGCGGATCTACTCGCCCGCCGACGCCGGTGCCACCGCGATGGCCGTGACCGATGGCACCATCGCGTGGGTCGGCGCCGACGAGGTCGGCCGTGCGCTGCATCCCGACGCCGAGGTCATCGACCTCGAAGGCGCGTTCGTGGCGCCTGCCTTCGTCGACGCGCACGTGCACGCGACCTCCACCGGCCTGCTGCTCAACGGCCTCGACCTGACCGGTTGCGCGTCGCTGACGGAATTCCTGCACGCCCTGCGGGATCACGTCGCCGAGTACCCGGGCACGCTGGTGTGGGGCCACGGCTGGGACGAGACGTGGTGGCCGGAGCGGCGGCCGCCGACGCGCGACGAGATCGACCGCGCCGCGGCGGGCGCGCCGGTGTACCTGTCCCGGATCGACGTGCACTCCGCTCTGGTTTCCACGGCACTGGTGGACCAGGCGCCGCTGACCCGCGACGCCGAAGGCTGGAGCGAGCGCGGCCCGCTGACGCGCGTCGCGCATCACCACGTGCGCCGTGCCGCGCGGGAAGCTCTCGGCGCCGAGCAGCGCAAAGAAGCGCAGCTGGCCTTCCTGCGGCACGCCGCTTCGCAGGGCGTGGCGTGCGTGCACGAATGTGGTGGGCCGGACATCTCCGGAGCCGATGACCTGGCCGACCTGCTGGCGCTTTCCGCGCAGGGCGGGGTGCCCGAGGTCGTCGGTTACTGGGGCGAGCTGGGCGCGGTGGAGCGGGCCCGCGAGCTCGGCGTCCGCGGCCTGGCCGGTGACCTGTTCGTCGACGGTGCGGTCGGTTCGCGCACCGCGGCGCTGCGCGAGCCCTACGTGGACGACCGGACGACGGCGGGCGTGCTCTACCTCGACGCGCACGCGGTGGCCGAGCACCTGGTGGAGTGCACGAAGGCCGGGATTCAGGCCGGATTCCACGTGATCGGCGACGCCGGGGTGGCCGAGGTCTGCGACGGCTTCCGCAAGGCGGCGGAGATCGTGGGCGGGCCCACGCTGGCGAGCCTGCGCCACCGTCTGGAACACCTGGAGATGGTCGACGAGCAGCAGGCCGCCGAGCTGGGCAGATTCGGCGTGGTGGCGTCCGTCCAGCCGTGCTTCGACGCCGCCTGGGGCGGCTCCGGTGACATGTACGCGCGCCGCCTCGGCGTCGAGCGCGGCACCCGGCTCAACCCGTTCTCGAAGCTCGCCGCCAGCGGCGTGCTGCTGGCTTTCGGCTCGGACGCGCCGGTGACGCCGGTCGATCCGTGGCGCGCGGTGCAGGCCGCGGTGCACCACCGCACCGCCGGTTTCGGCATCTCGCCGCGGGCGGCGTTCACGGCGCACACCAGGGGCGGCTGGCGGGCCGCCGGCGTCGACGACGGCGTCACGGGCACATTGGTGCCCGGCGCGCCCGCGACCTACGCGGTGTGGGATGCCGGAGAACTCGTTGTGGCGGCGCCGGATTCGCGCGTGCAGCGGTGGTCCACCGATCCGCGAGCGGGAGTGCCGGGCCTGCCCGATCTTTCCTCGAAAGCCCCGTTGCCGCGCTGCCTGCGCACGGTCCTGCGCGGCGAAACCATCTTCACCCGAGCCGCCGAGGACGACGAACTCGTCTGACGCGACCCGTGCGTGCTTTTTGCTGCTATGGAGCCTGTTTGAGAACTCGTTCCGTGCAGTCGTGCATCCCCGCTGGCTGGTGTGGAGCGAACGGCCTGTTCGCCTCGATAGACGAGGTAAACGGTCCGTTCGCTTCATCCCACCCGACGTTGGTGGGCACCGTTGGTGTGGAGCGAATGGGCCGTTCGTCCCGATAGACGAGGCGAGCAGGCCGTTCGCTCCACCACCCCGAACGCACAAGCCGCCCTACTGCAACCCCACCCAACAACATCCAAAACAGGCTCTATAGCGACTAAAAGTACACGCGGCTGCTTCCACCTGCGGCCGGGTCCGTTCGGCGTAGCGGGTTCGGGCTCGTGGCGGATGAGTTTTCCGGCGACGTCGTGCTTCCGTGGAGTGGAGGTGCTTCGCGCCGTCGGGAGGTGCGCCGGTGATCGCTCACGCGCTCAAAAGGCAGCTGCAGTCCGCTATTTCCCGCACCGAGCGCGCCGCCTCCGCGGTTCGCCCGCTGGCCGCGCCGCCGCCCGGCTCAGGGCTGAAGCCGGTGCTCGGCGACTACGGGCTGCCCGTCATCGGGCACACCATCAGCGTGCTGACCGATCTGCTGGAGGCCTCGCGCCGGCGCTACGCGGAGTTCGGTCCGGTGTCGTGGGGCGGGATGCTCGGCACCGAAGTCGTCACCGTGATGGGGCCGGACGCGGTCGAGGTCGTGGCGGCCAATCGCGAGAAGGCGTTCGGCAACGAGGGTTTCTACGACTACCTGATCGGCCCGTTCTTCCGCCGCGGCGTCATGCTCATGGACTTCGAGGAGCATCTGCACCACCGCCGGATCATGCAGCAGGCGTTCACCCGCGAACGCCTCGCCGGGTACCTCGACGCGATGACGCCGGCCATCGAGCGCGGCTTGGCGCGGTGGCGGCCGGGCGACCGGTTCCCGATGTACACCGCGGCGAAGCGGCTCACCCTCGACCAGGCCACCGAGGTCTTCGTCGGCGAACGCCCCGGCACCGACGCGGACCGGATCGGCAAGGCGTTCGTGGCGGCCGTGCACGGCGGTCAGGCGATCGTGCGCGCCGACGTGCCGGGCGGCACCTGGGCGCGAGGGCTGCGCGGGCGGCGAATGCTGGAGGATTACTTCCGGGATCGCATTCCGGCTAAGCGCGCCGGAACGGGCAGCGACCTGTTCAGCGTGCTGTGCCGGGCCGAGACCGAGGACGGCGAGCGGTATTCCGACGACGACATCGTCAACCACATGATCTTCGTGCTGATGGCGGCGCACGACACCAGCACGATCACGCTCGCGATGACGGCCTACTACCTCGGCAAGCATCCCGAGTGGCAGGACCGGCTCCGCGCCGAGGCCCGGGCGCTTGGAAAACCGGCCATCGACCGGCCGGATCCGGACGGGCTTCCGCTCCTGGACATGGTGCTGAAGGAGGCCATGCGGCTCAACGCGCCGGTGGGTGGGTTGTTCCGGCAGGCGGTCGAAGACACCGAGATACTCGGCCACTACATCCCGGCCGGCACCAGGGTGGTCGCCCAGCTGTACGCGACGCAGCGGATGCCGCAGTGGTGGCCCGACCCGGACGAGTTCGATCCCGAGCGCTTCGCCGAGCACCGCCGGGAGGACAAGGTGCACCGCTACGCGTGGGCGCCGTTCGGCGGCGGTGTGCACAAGTGCATCGGGATGCATTTCGGCGGCATGGAGCTCAAAGCGATCATGCACCAGCTGCTGCTGCGGTACCGGTGGAGCGTCCCGGCCGGCTACGAGCCGCGGATGCGCTACGGGACCGGCCCGATGCCGACCGACGGCCTGCCGATCCGCCTGGAACGCATCTCGTGATCCGCGGCGCCCGGGTTGCCGGGCCCCGCGTGCGCTCCGGTGTGCTCAGCAGGTGGGTTGCGTCGTGGGACTTGTAGTCTCGCCGGCATGAGGCGCACCTCCTTCGCACGGTGGCCGTGCTCGATCGCGCGGACGATGGATCTGCTGGGTGACTGGTGGACTCCGCTGGTGCTGCGCGAGGCGTTCTACGGGATCAAGCGGTTCGAGGAGTTCCAGCAGGAACTGGGCATCGCCCGGAACACGCTTTCGGAGCGGTTGCGGCGGCTGGTGGACGAAGGGCTGCTGGAGAAGCGGCAGTACGACAGCTTCCCGGCGCGCTACGACTACGTGCTGACCGAGAAGGGGCGCGATTTCTTCGGCGTCCTCGCCGCGATGTCGCGGTGGGGCGACAAGTGGCTCGCGGGCGAGGAAGGCCCGCCGGTGACCATGCACCACGACCGTTGCGGCCACGACTGCCACGCCGAGGTGGTGTGCTCGGTGTGCGGCGAGCAGTTGAAGTCCGCGGAGACGAGCAAGCGCCTGGGGCCGGGATATCCGCCCAAACTCGCCGAACGGCCGGACGTCCAGCGCCGGTTCGCGCGCTGAACCGAGTCGCCGGGTTGCGCGCCGATGATTCTTGACATGCGAGTCTTGTTAAGCAACTCTCGTGGTCAACGCCCTGCATGGGGCGAAGCGACGAGGAGGTCGGCCGGTGGAGTGGACGGGCGCGAGATATGCGGACGGACCGACGGTGGAGGTGCGGACCCGCATCGACGCCCCGCCGGGCCGGGTGTGGGAGCTGGTGTCCGACATCGAGCTGATGCCGCGGCTGAGCTCGGAGTTGCAGTCGGTGGAGTGGGCGGACGGGGCCACCGGCCCGGCGCTGGGCGCCAGGTTCGTCGGCCACAACGCGCACGATGCGCTCGGGGAGTGGTCGACGACCTCCCACATCGTCGAGTTCGAGCCGGCGCGGGTCTTCGCCTGGGCCGTGACGGATCCGGACACCCCGAGCGCGACCTGGCGGTTCACCGTCGAGCCCGCCGACGGCGGCGCGGTGCTGCGGCAGTGGGTGCGGCTGGGCCCCGGCCGCTCCGGGCTGTCGATGGCGATCGACCGGATGCCGGAGAAGGAGCAGAAGATCGTGTTCGTGCGGCTGCGGGAATTCGAGGCCGCCATCGCCGCGAACCTCGCCGCGATCAAGGAACTCGCCGAGGGCGAGGTGAACGCCTGATGCGCACGGCCACGTCGATCGAGGCATCCGGCGGCGCCAACTGGTCGGAGCCGGTCGAGTTCGCGGTGGAGGCGGAGAAGCTCGGCCTGGACATCGTCTGGGTCGCCGAGGCGTGGGGTTCCGACGCGCCGTCGACGCTGGGCTACCTGGCGGCGCGCACCGAACACCTGCTGCTCGGTTCCGGGATCATCCAGCTAGGCACCCGGACGCCGGTGGCCGTCGCGCAGGCGGCGATCACCCTGTCGCAGCTGTCGGAGGGCCGGTTCCTGCTGGGCCTGGGGCCGTCGGGTCCGCAGGTGATCGAGGGCCTGCACGGAGTGCCGTTCGCGAAGCCGATGGCCAGGATGCGCGAGACCGTGGAGATCATCCGGGCGGCGCTTTCCGGCGAGAAGATCTCCTACTCCGGCAGCAGGTTCCAGATCCCGCTGCCCGGCGGCGATGCGTTGCCGATGCGCCTGTCGGCGCGGGCGGAGCACGACATCCCGATCTACCTGGCGACGCTGTCGCCCGGGATGCTCCGGCTGACCGGCAGGATCGCCGACGGCTGGCTGGGCACCAGCTTCGTGCCAGAAGGCGCGGCCGATGCCTACTTCGCGCACCTGGACGCGGGCTTGGCCGAGGCCGGGCGGACCCGGGCCGATCTCGACGTCTGCCAGGGCGCGGAGGTCGCCTTCGCCGCCGACGCGGACGAACTGCGCGGGATGCTGGTCGACCGCAAGAAGAAGCTGGCCTTCTCCCTGGGCGGGATGGGCTCGGCCAGCACGAACTTCTACAACAACGCCTACAGCCGCCAGGGCTGGGCCGAGGTGGCGGCGCAGGTCCGGGAGCGGTGGCAGGCCGGTGACCGCGACGGCGCGGCGGCGCTGGTCACCGACGAGATGGTGCTCGGCACGACGCTGATCGGCACCGAGGAGATGGTCCGCGACCGGCTGCGCGTCTGGCAGGACGCCGGCGTGGACACCGTCCGGCTCTACCCGGCGGGCGAAACCCTCGACGAACGACTGGCCACGCTGGGCCGCGCGATCGACCTGGTCCGCGAGGTGGAATCGGCCGCCTGACAACGGTTTCGGCCATGCAAGCGCGTTCTTCCCGCGACAGCCTTCGAGGGGCGCCGGTGCGCGGCGCCCCTCGAAGGTTTTCCGGTGCGATCAGGTCGTGATCACGCCGAGGTCACTGACCCAAGTTGGTCCAGGCGCCCCAGAGGGCCCAGCTCGAGGGGCTGGACTCCTGTTGCGGCTGCTGCTGCTCCTGCGGCTGCTGCTCCTGCTGCGGCTGCTGCTGCTGTTGCTCCTGCTGGGGCTGCCAGAAGGGGGATTCGTCGGCGCTGGCGAGGCCCTGGGCGCCCAGCATGAGGCCGGTGGCCGCGGCGGCGGCGAGGACGAGCTTGGCAGTCGTGTGCATTTCTCATCTCCTACTGCTCGAAAAGGGGTGGTGCGACTGGGAACTTGCCTTGCCTGCCGGCATCCAGCAGGGCCTGCGCCCCCAATGTGTGTCACCCCCGGCCGCCGTGCTTCGGGCTGTGGTCGATCGTGCCCCGTTCGGGCTGCGTGCGGTGTCCCCCAGACGCTGAAGAGGTCGCGGTCGGGGCATCGCACCCCACTCCGCGTGAGTTGTCCAGTCCACTGAGGATGATTCGGCTTTCGCTCGTCGTGGCAGGTGAAAACTGTCGAAGCCGGTCGATCACCACTCCGCCAGGGAGCCGTCGGCGTTGCGCCACAACGGGTTTCGCCAGCGCTGGCCGATCTCCGCGGCTCGGCGCACCGCCGCCTCGTCGACCTCGATGCCCAGGCCCGGGCCGGTGAGCCGGTCGACGTGGCTGTCGCCGAAGTCGAAGACGCTCGCGTCGACGAGGTAGTCCAGCAGATCCGAGCCGGTGTTGTAGTGGATGCCGAGGCTCGTCTCCTGGATCAGCGCGTTCGGGCAGGCGAAGTCGATCTGCAGCGACGCCGCGAACGCGATCGGCCCCAGCGGGCAGTGCGGGGCCAGGGATACGCCGTGCGCCTCCGCCATCGCCGCGATCCGGCGGACCTCGGAGATCCCGCCCGCGTGCGACGGATCCGGCTGCGCGACCGCGATGCCGGAACCGAGCACGTCGCGGAAGTCCCACCGCGAGTACAGCCGTTCCCCGGTGGCGATCGGCACGGTGGTGGACGCGCAGATCCGCCCGAAGTCGGCGGTCAGTTCCGGCACGATCGGTTCTTCCACGAACAGCGGGTGCAGCGGTTCCAGCAGGCGGCAGGCCTCGCGGGCGAGCGCGGGGGAGACCCGGCCGTGGAAGTCGATGGCGATGTCGGCGCGGTCGCCGATCGCCTCGCGCACCGCGGCGACGCGCCCCACCAGGAGGTCGAGCTCGGCCTTGGACTCCAGCGCGCGCACCTTGCCGGTGCCGTTCATCTTGACCGCGTCGAAGCCCTCCTGCATGCGTTCCCGCGCGTGGTCGGCGACCCGGTCCGGCTCGTCGCCGGCGATCCACGAGTAGGTGCGGACGCGGTCGCGCACCGCGCCGCCGAGCAGCTCGTGGACGGGCACGCCGAGCGCCTTGCCCTTGATGTCCCAGAGCGCCTGGTCGATGCCGGCCACCGCGCTGGAGAGGATGGGCCCGCCCCGGTAGAAGCCGCCCCTGGTCATGACCTGCCAGTGGTCCTCGATGCGGAACGGATCCTGGCCGAGGAGGTAGTCGGAGAGCTCCTCGACGGCGGTGGCGACCGTCGCGGAGCGGCCCTCCACGACCGGCTCGCCCCAGCCGGTGATGCCCTCGTCGGTGCGCACGGCCAGGAACAGCCAGCGGGGCGCGACGGAAAAGGTCTCCAACGAAACGATCTTCATCGAACCGCCTTCCGGCAACCGCTGCGCGCGGTAGCTCTCCGTGTCCAAAACACCTGATGGCGTCGGGTGTGCGGGCCGAGCGCTACCACAACGACCTCGTGTTGCACAATGGTTAAGGCAGCGCCTGTCCGACCGCTGCGTTCTTGAGCCGCAACCACCATTCTCGGGGTGAGGATTGTGCCCAGTCACGCCACGTCCGGCAACGACGTCGTGCTTCACCGGCCGGTCGAGGGCCGACGTGCCTGCCCGGTCCCGAGCGACCGGATCGCGGTGCGCGGCCCGTGGGGAACCCGGCGGCCGCGGCGGCAGCTCGGCTCGACCGGCATCGTCACCGCCGACGTCGTCCGGATCTGACCCGGCACTAACGCCCCGGCCTGCGGAGCATCCTGGTCATCGCGTAGGCGATCACGCCGCCTATGGCGAATGCGATCGCTAGCACGAGCGCGGGCGTCGTGGCTCGGCGAGTGATTCGGGCCGCGCGGCTACCCGTGCGCGCAACGGCATCGCGGAGGGCCCGCTTCGACCGGGCTCGGAAGTGCGCGCGGTGCATGAGTTCGTCGAGCGTGTTGCTCAGTTCGTGGAGGGTCAGGTCGTGCTCGGCCCGGAGCCCGGCGCGTTCCTGCTCTCCTCGGTGACGTCCGGTCATCGCTTGAGCGCCTTGCCGAGATCGCGGTAGTCCTGCTTGATCGACTCCAGGGACTCCGGCAGCGCGGCCGAGCGCTTCAGCCGCGATCGGCCCAGCAGCGCCGCGACACCCGCGACCGCCAGCAGCGCGACCGCCACGACGAGGGCGGCGAGCCATGCCGGGAGCACGATGTCCAGCGCGAGCACCACGGTCGCGACGAGCGTGGCGCCGCCGAGCAGCCCCAGCACGCCTCCGACGCTGATCAGCGCCGCTCCCACGCCTGCCTGCTTGCCCTTGCTGCGCAGCTCGATCTGCGCCAGCCGCACCTCGGTGCGGACGAGGCGCGCGAGCTGGTCGCCGAGGTCGCGGATGAGTTGCGCGGTGGATCGTTGCGACAGGTCCGGCGCGTGCACGGGTTCGGTATGCATCGTTCGGCGTCCCTCCACACAACTTCGGGCGTGTTCCGGCAGTACCCGTTCCGCGTGGTGGTCATTCCTGCGTCACGGCTGGTGGTGGCCGTTTCCGCCGTGTTCCGGGACGGGGCGAGCCTGTTCGTGCAGAGTGCGGATGACGGTGTTCGCCGTGGCGACCAGCGGCACCGCCAGGACCGCGCCGCCGACGCCGGCGAGGGTGAAACCGGCGGTCACGCTGAGCACGACGGCCAGCGGGTGCAGCCGCACGGCGTGCCCGAGCAGCAGCGGCTGCAGCACGTGCCCCTCCAGCTGCATCACGCAGATGACCACGGCGAGCAGGATCAGCGCGGTGATCGCGCCGTTGGCGGCCAGCGCGACCAGCACCGCCAGGCCGCCGGTGACGACCGCGCCGATGTAGGGCACGAAGGCGCCGAGGAAGATCAGCACGGCGAGCACGAACGGCAGCGGCACGCCGAGCGCGGTGGCGCCGATGCCGATCATGGCGGCATCGATGAACGCCACCGTCGCGGTCGCGCGGACGTAGGCCCCGAGCGTGGTGAACCCGTCCCGGCCCGCGGTCCGCACCCGGAACCGGATCGTGCGCGGCATCGTGACGCGCACCAGGAACCGCCAGATCGAGTCGCCGTCGCGGAGGAAGAAGAACAAGGTGAACAGGCCGAGCAGCACGCCGGCGAGGAACCGCAGCAGGGTGCCGGTGGTCGCCAGCGCGGTCGTCGGCAGGCCGCCGCGGTCGATCCGCAGGGCCTCCGAAAGCTGTTGGAAGACCTGGTTGAGCTCCTGCTGGCTCAGGCTCAGCGGCCCGCGGATCAGCCAGGTGTGGATCTGCTCGAAGCTCGCCACCAGCTGCTCGCTCAGCCCGGCCAGCCCCGCGACCAGCGTGTTGATCACCACGGCCAGCACGGCGCCGAGCGCGGCGAGCCCGCCGATGAGCACCACGGTGGTCGCGAGCGTGCGGTTGAGGCCTCTGCGGACCAGCCAGCGCACCGCCGGCGACATCAACGCGGCCAGCAGCGCCGCCACCGCCACCGACATGACTTCGCCGTAGAGCAGGCTGAAAACCTGCCACAGCACCCAGGCAACGGCGACGAGCACCAGCAGCCGCCACCCCACGGCGGCGGCGATGCGCAGGCCGCGCGGAACCGACCCTGCGACACCGCCCCGCCCCGAACCGTCCACCTCCCGTGGTTGGCCCGCGGTGCTGATCAACAAACGTGCCGCGCGGCCGCGGTTGATCTCCACCTATAGAGGAGGGAATGCGTCCGCTTTCGGCGGGCGTGGCCGGTGCCGCGTTCGTACGGTCGGACCGGGTGTGCGCACCCGATCCGCGAAAACCGTTACCGAGGAGCAGAGATGGCACCCAAGCTTCCGAATCTGGAGGAAGCTCTGCGAACGAGCGTGGGGGAGACGGTGGAGGCGGGGAGCATCACGCTCACCGAGCTCGTCGGCCAGCTCCGGGTGGAGCCGGACCCGGCGAAGCTCAAGACCGGCGAGGACGTTCCGCTGTTCAACATCCGGTTCCCCGAGCACGGAAGCGGCCTCGGCGTCGGAGAAGCGACCAAGGCGCTCTTCGGCGCGCTCGCTTCCCTTGCTCCGGAGGAGCAGCACAGGAGGCTCGCGACGTTGTGCAACAGCATCATCGCGTCCGTGGCCACGTCGGTTCGCCCTTTCCCCAGCGCTGATCACGAGGAGAAGGGCGCGTCGTACGACGGCGAAGCCTTCAAGCTCCTCTCCGCGATCTACCAGGCGCTCACCTTCGAGGAAGCGCAGGCTCTGCGAAAGGCCTGAAGTGACCTGGTCGCGCGGCACCGAGTTCGCGAAACCGCGCGCCGGCGCGGATCGATCCGTGCCGGCGCAGTCGGATTCCGGGAGCCAGTCACGCGACGATGCTGAAAACCAGGGCCGCGATGCAGGCGGCGAGCATGCCGGTGCAGTTGAGGAACAGGTTCCGGCCGAAGTCCTTCATGCGGACGTGCGAAGCGAACGCGATCAGGAAGTACAGCACCAGGGCCGCGCAGGTCAGGATCGCCAGCGGGCGGAACCAGATGCCGATGATCAGACCCGCGGTGGCCGCGATCTTCAGCGCCGGGAGCAGCCACCAGTACTGCTCGGGGAAGCCGACGTCTTCGAGGCACTGGCGGATGAAGGCCATGGGCTTGATGCACATGATTGCATCGCCGAACTGGACGACGGCCAGCACGGCCAGCGGCCACCACGGTTCGATCATGTTCGCTCCCTGTTCGGTCGGGCGATTCGAGCTTTCGCCACTAGGACGGGGGAGCGCGCCGGGTTGTGACAGGCCCGGCTCTCAGGCGTTCGCGGCTCGCCATTTCGCGAGGTGGCCGTGGAGATCGCGCAGGGCCGCGTGCGAGCCGCGGTACGCCTCGTACAGGGGCGTCAGGCGGTCGGCGTCGGGTGCGGGAGCGAAGACGCGGTCCACCGCGACGGTGGTGGCGGCCGCGGTCTCGATGTCCGGGTAGGTGCCCGCGCCGACGGCGCCCAGCAGGGCCGCGCCGAGCACGGCGCTGTCGTGCACCCGCAGCCGTTCGATGGGGCGCTGGAGGATGTCCGCGTGGATCTGCGTCCACAGGTCGCTTCGCGCGCCGCCGCCGGAGAAGGTCAGGGACGGCAGCGGCATTCCGCACGCACGCTCCACCGCGTCGAGCACGTGCCGACCGGACATCGCCACGCCCTGCAGGACCGCGAGGGACATGTCGGCCGTCGAAGTCGCGGAGCTCAGCCCGAAGAAGCTGCCGCGCACGTCGGAATCCCACAGCGGGGCGCGCTCGCCCATCAGGTGCGGCGTGAAGATCACTCCCGGGGCGCCGGTCGCCGCGGCGGCGAGCACCTCCTCGGTGCTCAGGCCCGCGACTTCGCCCCACCAGCGCAGCGCGTCGCCCGCGGCCTGCGTCGGCCCCGCGTGCACGAAAAGCCCGTTCCGCGGCGGAAACGTGACGACTTCCCCGACGGGTACCGACTCGTGCGAGGCGCCCGCGACCACCAGCGACGTCCCGCACGACACCATGCCGCGCCCGGCCTCGGTCGTGCGGCTGCCGAAGACGGCGCTGAACGCGTCCATCGTCGCGACCGCGACCTCGGCGGCGCCCAGCGCGGGATCCGTCGCGCGCCCGACCGGAGTCTCGGGTTCGAGGATCTCCGGCAACTTCTCGGCGAGGCCGTCGACGACGCCGACGGCTTCCGGGAGGTATCCGGCGGAGCCGGCCACGCGGACTCCGGAGAGCTGGTCGGTCGCCAGCCTGCCGGTGAGCTTGGCGATCACGAAGTCCTTGGGGCTCAGCACCCACCGGGTGCGGGCCCACTTCGCCGGTTCGGCGCGCGCGAACCACTCCGCGCGGGCCCCGACGAACGACGCGTCGAGCACGATCGGCCCGCCCCAGACCCGGGTCTTCTCCTGCGGGGTGAACCGCGCGTCGAGCTCGCGGGCGATCTCGGCGCAGCGCTGGTCCTGCCAGATGATCGCCGGCGCCAGCGGGCGCAGCTGCTCGTCGACGAAGACGTGGGTGTTCACCTGGCTGACGACGCCGACGGACCGCACCGCGCTCGCCGGGAGTCCGGTGAGGACGGCGCGGATGCCGTCCTCACAACCGCGCCACCAGTCGAGCGGGTCCTGCTCGGCCCAGCCGGGCCGCGGCCGGGCGATCGGGTAGCCCGTGGTGTGCGCGGCGACCGGTGTCCCGTCCAAGCCGAAGGCGGCGACCTTGACGGCCGTCGTCCCGACGTCGATCCCCAGCATCAGCTCCGGTGCGCGCATGAGCAACAACTACCAGGAGCCCGCGCTGGCCGGTTCCGGCACTCGACGGTTATGAACTGCGATTTGAGGATTCTCGACCATCAAAGCCTGGTTTCTCCAGCTCGATCTCGGAAAAGCCTCAAAAGCAACTTCAATGAGAAACTTGAAGGACCGAGACCGGCGAAATCGAGGAGGCAGCCGGGTGGACGCCACCGCCATGACGCGATACATCGAGGAGACCTTCGACGGGGTCCGAGCCGTCGAGAACGCCGGGGACACGTTCTTCGTCCACGACCCGGACGGCGATCTCCCCGATGACCGCTGGATGCCGTTCGCGACGATCGTGACCGGCGACAACTACGACACGGTCTCCGACCTCGACCACCCGGGCGCCTACCGGATCAACATCGGCCTGACCAAGGACTCCTTCACGGCGAGGTTCGGGCCGGCGCCCACGGCCCGCGACGAGCGCGGCGTGCTCGCCACGGAATTCGACTACGCGGCGCGAGATCAGGTGCTGCCGCACCCGCATTACGCCTCCCAGTACTGGGTGTGCGTAGTGAACCCGGGGCCGGAAACCACCGGCGAGGTAAGGCGATTGCTCGACGAGGCGCACGACTTCGCGGCCCGCAAGCACGCGAACCAGAAGGCGCGCAAGGCCAAGTCCTGACCGGCGCGGAATTCGCTTGCTGCGGCGGCAATACTGATCGGCATGGGATCTGACCTGCTCGAAGTGCGTGTTCGAGGCGGACTGGACGCGGCGATGGCGGTCGGGCGAGTGCACGGGCTTCCGCTGGAGGATCTGCGGGTCCTCTCCAACCGGGGCAACCTGCTGGTGCACTTCGCGCCGGCGCCGGTCGTCGCACGGGTGGCCACGCTGACCGCGTGGACCCGCCGCGAACCCCTGGCCTGGTTGGCCCGGGAAGTCGCCGTCGCGGGCTTCGCCGCGCGGCGGGGCGCCGCGGTGATCCCGCCCGCCGAGCTGGTCGATCCCGGCCCGCACCGGCACAACGGTTTCGGGGTGAGCCTGTGGGCGTACCGGCCGTGCTCCCCGCAGCGCCCGGACGCGGCGGTGCTGGGAGAGTCGTTGGCGCGATTGCACCTCGCGCTGGACGACTATCCCGGCACGCTGCCGTTCCTGACCCCGGTCCGCGATCAGATCGAGGACGGGCTCGCCGCCCTGGAACGTGAAAACGTTCTGGAACCGGGCGAAGTCGGTGTCCTGCGCGCCAGGCACGAGGCGGTGAAGGCGGAACTGGATGACTTCGGTGGTTCGAACGCCGTGCTGCACGGCGATTCCCACGCGGGCAACCTGCTGCTCACCGACGGCGCCTGGTGGTGGACGGATCTCGAGGAAACCTGCGTGGGGCCGCGGGAATGGGACCTCGCCGTCATGATCGACAGCGTCGGCATCGACGCGACCGCCGCCCTGCGCGCTTATGCCACGACGGCCGGGGAGCCCGAGCGCACGCGCGCGGAGCTGGCTCCGTTCCTGCGGGCGCGGGAGCTGGAGGCCGCGGTGTGGGCGGCGGGCATGGCGCACCAGCACCCCGCCCGCTACCGCGACCTCGCGCGCGAGATTCTCGCCCGTGTGACGCGGCCGTGATCGCCGGTTCAGGTGGTTTCGGCTGCTGATCCGGTGAGGTGGAGCTTGCGCTGCACGCGTTGGTAGTAGGTGGTGCGGCCGAGCCGCACCACCCGGGCGGCGGCCGGTTCGACCGTGATGTCGAGGGCCGTGCCCGCCGATCGGTGCGCGACGAGCTGTCCGTCCACCTCCACGCCGAGCTCGCTGCTCGTGGGCAGGATGCGCAGCGCGAGTTTCTCCCTGTGCGACAGGAAGAGCGCGCGGTTGAAGACCGAGTGCGGTGCCACCGGCGTGACCAGCAGGCCCTCGACGTCGGGTGAGACGATCGGGCCGCCGGCCGAGAAGCTGTAGGCGGTCGAGCCGGTGGGCGTGGCGACGACGACGGCGTCCGCGGCGTAGCTGACGAAGGGATGCCCCTCGACCTGCACCTCGACCAGGGCCATGCCGTGGCCGGGCACTCGCACCAGCGCGACGTCGTTGAACGCGACGACCTCGCGGTCCGCGGTGCTGATCCGCAGCCCGGAGCGGGTCTCGACGGTGAACCGGTCCTCGTCGATGGCGCACAGCGCCTCATCCAGTTCGGGCACGTCGATCTCGGCGAGGAAGCCCAGCCGCCCGAGGTTCACGCCGAGCACCGGGATCTGGTGTTCGCAGCCGAGCCGCAGCGCCCGGAGCATGGTGCCGTCGCCGCCGAGGCTGACTAGCAGGTTTGCGCGCCGGGCCAGCTGCGCGGGCGGCAGGGCAGTGATCGGCCGGTCGAAGCCGGCGACTTCCGCCGGCGTGCCGAGCACTTCGATGTCCCTGGAGCGCGCCCAGGTCGCGATCGTCTCGATCACCTCGGGGCGGTGCCGCGCGGGGTGCAGCACCAGGCCGACCGCCTCGATCAGTCCCATCGTCAGCCGCCTTTCGGTCCGGGAGAAGGCATCCACTGCGGAGGCGGCGGCGGTGCCCGTCGGTCCACTGTGGCGTGTTGCCCGCTCGTCGGGTGCTCGATGCCGATGCGTCCGTCACTGGACCGGATGGTTTGCGGCCGGTTCCCCCGGCGGCGCCCGACATCCGGGGCGGCGGAATGCGATCATCGAATCGTTCCACCACAACGATTCGCCGGAAGCCGGCCGGCCGCAAGCGGCACCGGACCGGACGTTCCCGCCGACCTTCGAGGCATTCCCCGGCAACGAACCGGGTGGCATGCCGCAGCCGCAACGGCCCAATCGCCCTGATCGCCATTCCGAGCCGGCCGCTCGCCGCGCAGAAACACACGGAGGTCTCAGATGACTTCGCGACTCTATCCCGCAACACCGGTACCGCAGGCCCGCGCCGCGGCCGGCCCGCGAACCGCCTCGCCGCGCTTCGTGCACCTGGTGGGCTCGCTGCCGAGCGGCCTCGACTCCGACCTGCATACGCGGATGCGGTGGGTGCTCGACCACACCACCGGTGCTCGGTTGAGCGCGGTGCCGTGCGACGTCGATCCGCGCTGGATCGTCGACTTCCTGATGTCGCGGGCGCAGGTGCCCGCGCTCGAGATGGTGCGGTCCGGCGAATGCGAAAGCTACGCGGACATGCCGGTCTACCGGGTGCGGCGGGGACACCGGCTCACGGTCGAGGACGTCGAACTGGGCCGCCTGGCGGAGGTCTCCCCGGCGGTCGCTTCCTGGCGGGAGCTGGGCGCCGGTTTCGGGCCGCTGCCGCCGGTGCAGGTCAGCGTGCCGTCGCCGCTGGATCTCGCGCTGTTCACGCTGGGCGCTTCGGCTCGGGCGCTGCGGTACTTCCCGGTGTTCGAGCGGATGATCTCCGCCGAGGTGGCCGCCATCACGCACCGCCACGGGCCGGACGAGGTGGCGCTCCAGCTGGAATCCCCGGCGGTTCTCTACGCCCTGCATCGCGTGCCGGAGCCGGCGCGGCCGGTGATCGCGCACCTGCTGGCGTTCCAGCTCGCGCGCGTGATCGTTTCGGCGCCGAGCAGCACGCGGTGGACGCTGCACCTCTGCCACGGCGATCTCGGGCACGTGTCGCTGTTCGGCCCGGAGGACCTCGCGCCGGCGGTTCTGGTGATCAACGCGCTGGCCGCGCGCCTGCGGGCCTTCGGCCGCCGGATGCCGGCCGTCCACATCCCGATGGCCCACGGCGACCAGCCTCCGCTGGTGGACGTCACCTCCTACGCCCCGCTCCGCGGGCTCGTTCGCGGTATCGATGTGATCGCCGGATGCGTGGACGAGCGGCAACCCGAGTTGTCGGCGAAGGCGCTGTCGCTCGCGGAGGCCACGCTCGGCCAGCGCGTCGCCGGAGTCGCGGCCGCCTGCGGGCACGGTCGGCGCACTCCCGCCGAGGCGGTGCAGAACCTCGAACTGGCAGCGCAGATCGCGGGCAGCTGATCGTCCGGCGGGAACCCGCGCTGCTGCCGGATCGTTCGCGCTGTGTGGACTCGGTGGAAGCAGCGCTGTTGTGGACCATTCCGGGCAGCGTGCTCTTGGTGGTGGCGGTCGGGGGATACGAGCTGCTGCAGAAGCGGCGCCGGAAGCGCGCCGGAACTCCGTTGTCCGGCGCGTACGTCGACGAGGTCACGGCCTTCCTCTACGGAACGAAGCGGATGGAGCTGGACCACCGGGACTCGATGTCGATGATGCGGGACGAAGAGGCCCAGGGCGCTCCGCCGGGCCAGGACGTCGATCTGGATCGCGGGATCGTGATCCTGCGGCGCGATGTTCCGGGTGCCGGCCCGGGCGAGCGCGCGTAGCCCGCCGGGCCGCACCGGCCTCGCGGTGGGATGAATCGTGTTGCCGGGCAAGGGTTCTGATGGTCATTCGGGCAGGTCGTCGCGGCTGCGCCCGATGCGCAGGTGCAGGACGCGACGTCCGGTGTCGCCCGTTTCCGGTTCGTCGCGGTGCCGGTTGCGGCCCGCCTCGTAGGCGAGTAAGCCCACGGCCGTGCCGAATGCCAGCGTCAGCAGTACCTGCACCAGCATCGGTGCATTCGCGGCCGCGCTGAGCGTCGCGGAGATCGTGCCGATGTTCCCGGTGAACGTCAGGACGACCACCGCCCTCCGCCTCTGATCGGTCTTTCGGCCGTCCCGCCGGGAGAGCCGCGGCAGACCTCGGTGCATCTTCGCCCCTTTCCTGCGCGGCGCCGCCGGTCCGAATCCGTGGCGCCGCTGTTCGAGTTCGTTCAGGAAGGGGGCGAAGCGTCAGCGCAGCGCGGACAGCTCCTTCGCCGCCCGGGCGAAGCGGTTGCAGTCGGAGCACAGGTCGACGGCCCACCGCTGCGGCAGCAGGCCCTGCGAGACCAGGTCGGCGAGCCCGGCCCGGAGGGCCGCGTCGGGAGCGATGGGCTGGCGGCGGAGGGCGGCGACCAGGACGGCGACGACGCGGGCGTCGAATTCCGCGGTGTCGGTGCCGTCCTGCTCGGGTAGCTGGTGCGTTCCGTCGCCGCACTCCGGGGCGGCGATCGGCTTGTCGGTGCGTCGCGGTCTGCGGCCCATCGGTCGCTCGATGTAGCGCTCCCACCAGGTCACCTTCTCCGGCTCCGCGGTGGTGCCGGCGTTGACCCGGGTGCCGGAGCGGCAGTGCCGCTCGACGACGGTGACGCCGGCCGCGACCCGCGCGCGGTAGTGCTCCGCCGCGCCGCCGAACTCGGCGGCGCAGCGGGTGGCGAGCCTGCGGAGCAGGGCTTCCTGGCTGTCCAGCGGGGCCATCACGCCCGCCTCGTCCGCCAGGTACTCCAGCAGGGCGCGGTGGAATTCGTCGGGCAGGCCCAGCGCCATCGCCGACTTGCGGAGCCGGTCGACCCGGGCCTGCGCGCCGACCTCGGTCCGGCGCCGCCGGATCCAGTCGTGCACGGCCTTCTTGCGCACGTGCACGCGCGCGGCGCCCAGCGGGTTCCCGAGCCGGCCCGCTCGGTCGGCCAGGTGCCGGTGGCATTCCACGAGCATGTCGATGAGGAGATCGCGGCAGGCGCAGTCGCCGTCCAGCAGGATCGTGCCGATCAACTCCCGGTTCGGGGTGGAAGCGCTGATTCGCAGGTCACAGCGGGTATTGGGCCGGGCACGGTGGATCGCCGCGCGGCTCGCGCGCGTCTCGTGCCAGATCACCTCCAACAGCTCGGGCATGCCGACCGCCTGCTGCGGCCGGTCGCCGGTGGGGCGAAGACCTGGAAGCACTGTCGTCATGGCGCGAAATTTTACGAGAACGCAAAAAGTCTCGTCACGGTTTTTTTCGATTAAAATGGGCCGACATACGATGCGCGTGTCGCATGAAGTGGAGGAGGGTGAATGGGCCTGCTGCCCGCCGAGGTGCCGGATATCCCGGAGGCCAGGTCTGAGATCGTCCCGGCGAGACTGGCGCGCAAGCTCGCGCCGCTGTTCGGCGTGCCGTGGGAGAGCGGCCCGTTCGGCCCGCTGACCTGGGTCTCCGACTACAACAAGATCACGTTGTCGGAGATCGCGCGCGGAGCCCCGCTGCGGACCCGCGGCCGGGCGGCCAAGGCGGCTCCGGTCGCGGAGCCCGGCTCGTGGGCCATCGTCGACCGCGTCGCCGTGACCGGCCCGGGCGGGTCGCTGCCCAACGAGATCCCGAACGCCACGCTGAACCGCTTCGGGCCCGACACGAAGGCCGCGGTCGTGCTGACCGCGACGAACCGGCTGCTGGAGCCGGTCGTCCGCGCGGTCGAGTCCGGGATGGGGCTGCTCGTCGCCGCCGACGGGTCGGAGCTGCCGGCCCGATCGCGCCTCGCCGCGTGGGCCGCGCTGGTCCTCGAAGCCTTCCGGACGCAGCCCGCCCTGGTCGCCGCCGCGATCCGGGCCCGCACCATCCAGCGCGAGCTGCTCGTCGACTGGTACCTGCCGCTCGCCGGTGGTTCCGCCGAGCTGCCGCTCACCCGCTGCGAGGTCGGCGGGCCGCACGTCGACGGCGGCGAGGGCACCTCGTCGCGGCCCCGCGATCTCGAACTGGCCGATCGCACGGCCCGGCTGCTCGGGGCGGACGTGCCGGGCGAGGTGGTGGACCGGCTGCTGCGCGAGCTCATGGCCATCGGAACGCAGCGCAGTTCCAGCCACCTGTGGCTGAACGAGCGCCGGCCCGGCCAGCTCGTCGTCGAGGCGCTCGTGCCGCCCACCGAGCAGGTCGACCGCTACGTCGAGCGGGCGGGACACCTGCTCGACCAGGACACCGGGCCGGGAGTGCTGCCGCGCATCCCGGCTGCGGCCGAGCTGGCCGAGCTTCCGGTGCTCGCGCGGCGGGCGGTGCTAATCGGCCTGCTCACCGTGCTGCGGCAGGTGCAGTTCGATGCCGAGGAGCGGGAGCGGACCAGGGCGGCGATCGTGCCGCTGCTCGCGGCGGTGGCGGCGCTCGCGACCGAGTGCCTGGGCCCCGGCGATCCGCTGACGGTCCTCGCGCGCTGCCGCGCGGCCGACATGACCGTGCACACGATGCGCCACGACCGCCGCAACGAACTGGCCGGCGCGGTCGAGGAGTTGATGGCGCAGGTCGAGCGGTGCATCGAGCTGGCCGAGGAAGGCGTCGTGGACCGGGGCGCCGCGGCCGAGGCGATCTCGTCGGCCAACGTCGAGATCAACATCGTGCGGCGGACCAATGCCGCCGACGCCGAGGCCAAGCTGCCGCCGCCCGCGGAACTCGACGACTGGCTGCGCCGCACCTGGGCCGCCTACCGGCGCATCCTGCAGATCACCCGCGATTGGGACCAGGACTCCCGGCTGGCCGTCGGGCATCACCTGCACAACTACGCGTCCTACCTGGCGTCCCACCCCGACGACGAGAGCGATCTGCTCGCCGCCGTCGAGCTGTTCGCCGACACCGTCATCCCCGCCCGCGAGCTGTACTGGAAGCGGACGCAGAGCTTCCTGCCGCTGCGGCAGTCGT
This sequence comes from Saccharopolyspora sp. NPDC050389, assembly GCF_040655595.1. Taxonomy (NCBI): domain Bacteria; kingdom Bacillati; phylum Actinomycetota; class Actinomycetes; order Pseudonocardiales; family Pseudonocardiaceae; genus Saccharopolyspora; species Saccharopolyspora sp. NPDC050389. The sequence goes on along the minus strand of NZ_JBFAKG010000005.1, from coordinate 140,642 downwards.
TGCAGGTCGCGACCCGGGCGACGACGACCCTGAGCAGGCGCGCCGCCGAAGCCGGGCAGCACGGGCAGGCCGTGGACTGGGCGGAGCGCGGGTATGCCTGGATCCGCCAGGCGCTCGACGACCGGGAGACCGCCGAGCTCCTGGCCCGGCCGACCGAACCTGCGGCGCACTTCTGCCTGCTCGCCGTGCCCGCGCTGCTCGCGGCCGTCGAGTCCGGGCTGGCGGATGCCGGCGAGGTCGAGCGGGCCGGGCGGTTGCTCGCGGTGGCCGAGGACTGGGTGCGGCGGGTCACCGACGGCAGCGAGGCCAGCTACAGCCACTACGAGCTGCTGGCCGACCTCCGGCGCCGCCTCGACGCGATCGGCTGAAAGCCGTTGCCCGGCAGGGCGTTACGGGCGCAGCAGTTCGGGCCAGGGACCCTGGTAACGCTCCAGCTGCCGGCGTGCCGCGTCCGGCGCGATGCCCGCGGACTCGCCGAGCGAGCTGTAGTTTTCCACCAGGCCGGTCTCGCCCCACTGCCGGTGCGGGCAGATCTCGTCCGCCGCAACGGGTTCTCTGGGCGAACCCGTTCGGCCGGTGCCCGGGCAGCACGGTTCGTGCCGTGGCCGCGTCGATCGCTCCACGAACTGCATTGGGGCCCGTGCCCCGTGCCGGACGATGATCGCGGCTTTGGCCCGGGCTTTGGCGGTGTCGTCGTTCCTGGCGTCCGGCGTCAGCTTCGCCATCAGCTGGCCGGTGAGCGCTTTGACGACGGGCGCCCTTTCCGACCACAGCGGATTGAGCGCGGCCAGTGCGAACTGGTGGACGCCGGTCAGGGTGCAGCCGTCGACGGCGGAAGGGTCGGTGGCCGCGGCCAGTTGGGCGATCAGGTCCTTGAACTGGCCCTGGGTGATTCCCTGCGGCCAGGGAGGCCCGGCGGTCGCGAGCTCGTCGGGTTTCTCCTGCGCCAGGCGGCTGAGCCGGTCGGTGGCGATCCGCAGCCTGCGCACGAGCACCAGCAGATCGCGGGTCTTCGGGCGTTCGTCCTGCTTGCTGCGCAGCCACGCCAGCAGCGGGTCTCGGGCGGCGGATTCCGCGCCCGCGAACAGGTTCGCGATGAACCAGGCTGCCAGCTGCTCGACGTCGGAGAGCCGTTCGCCGTGATCCGGCGCGCCGGGTGACGGCCGCTGGTCGAGGTCGTCGACCGGCACCTGGTCGGAGTTCTCGTCGAGGTGGAGCCGGTGGTTGAGCACGCGGTGCACGGCGTTGACGCGCTTGCCCGCCGCGCGGCCGCCGGGCCCGGAGCTGCCGAGGTGCACCGCGAACTGGTCGATCGCCACCGCCACATCGGATTCGTCGGGCCCGCGTCGCATCGCGGAGCCCGCGGGCCGCGTCATCGCCTTGTTCAGGATGCCCGCCAGCTCGGGCACCCGCTTCGCCAACTCGCCGAGCGGATCGTCCCCGACCAGGCCCCGGCGCGCCGCGATGGCGATCCGGTAGGCGGCGAGGCGGACCAGGAAGTCGGCGTTTCCCGCGACCGGGAGCGGATTGCCGGCGCTCGGGGCCGGCAGCCCCGCCACCCGGTACTCGGCCGTGAGCCGGGCCCCGTGCTCCAGCACGTCGAGGACGATGTCCGTCGCGTCGGCGTCGGAAACCTCTTGCCGCCCGGGGATTTCCACGAGCGCCTCGACGATCGCCGGTACGACCACGTTGAGCAGTAGCTCCGGCTCGCCGACCGGGCGGGCGTCGGTCATCAGCCGTCGGATGCGCACGGTGCGGGCCAGCAGGGCGATGGTGCGGTCGTCGTCATCGGAGTCGACCCGGCCGACCCGCACCAGAATGTCGTACGGCAGAACGGGAAAGCGGCGGTAGCGGCGGAACTTCGCCGCCGCGTTGCTGGTGTTGCCGTGCACACCGGAGTGCCAGCGGCCCCATGTCAGGCACGCCGCGGCGAGCACGCCGCACTCGTCCGGGCCGACCGGAGCAGCGGTCTTCTCCAGCTTCGCAGCCACTTTCCAGGCCCGTTCGACGACGGTGTCGAGCAGCGCCGACAGCGATCCGAACTTGTGCACCAGCGCGTGCAGGTCGCTCGCGTAGATCGTGCGGAGCACCTCGACGGCGGCCGCCACCAGCTCATCGCGTGAAATCATGCCGACCTCCGGCTCTCGGAGCGGAACCGCACGCCCATCGGATCGCCCGGCGTGACCAGCCGGGCGCGCAGGACGCCGGAGGGATCCGGCTCGAACGTCTGCCAGTGCTGCGAGCCGTCGTCCGGGCCCGCCTGGAGCACGGCGTTCGCCTCGTCTCCGGTAGGACGAACGCTCAGGTCGAGTTCGATCGCACCCCCAGCGCGCGGTCGAATCGTCCACGTGACCTCGGGATCCACCCCGACCGCGGCGGCGAGCTCGCCGGGCAACCGCCAGATCTCCTGATCCGGTTCGAGTTCGTCGGTTCGCCCCGATCTGAACTGCAGTTCCCCGCCCCGCAGGGCATCGGCCCAGCCCGCCAGGTCGAGCCGCGTCCACAGCTCACCAGCCCAGGCGCCCAACGTGCCCCGGGGCGCCGGGATCGCCGAATCCAGCGCCGCCGCCCGGTACGGCGCCCAGGCCTCGGCGAGGCCGTCGACCTCGCCGAGGTCGAGTTCGAGCCAGCCTCCGCGACCGCCCGTGGCGACCGCGTCGGCGACCGCCGCCGAGACGCGCGGCCCCAGCAATTCCGCCACGTCGTCCGGAATCCCGTCGTCCCGCAGCGCGACCGAGACGAACGTCGGCGGCCCTTCCGGATCGGAGGTCGCGAATCCGGCGACGAGTCCGCTGCGCAACCGCACCTCCATGGCGGGTTCCGCGGTCAGCAGCGTCACGGCGACCGTGCCGCGCTCCGGGAGGTGGTCGATCCGCAGGTGACCGTCCCAGGTGACGACGCTCATGAGCTGCCTCCGCGCTCGCCGGGTGTCCGCCGCGCCGCGACGGCTCGCCATTCGGTTGTCCGGCCCAGGAAGGCCGATCCCGGCCCGCCCGCGGACCGTGCCGGACCGATCGGAAGGAGAGACGCCATGCGTGGTGGCTCTGACGACAACCCCTGACGGACGACCGGATCGGGCGGTGCCTTCGACCGCGGCGGACGCGCCCCCGAGCGGTGTTCATCTTGCGACGCGACGCCGGGACCCCTCCCTCGTCCGTCAGTGCACGATCACAGGCCGTTGCAGATGTGGATCGCTGACCATGGAAGGCAGCCATGACCGACCCGACCCGCCGACGGTGGCGCACGGCCGCCACCGGGTGGCTGATGGTGCTCACGCTGCTGGTGGCCGACGCCTGTTCCTCGGCGGGATCGGGAAAACCGGGCGAGGAGGACGTCCACCTCGTCTCGTACTCGAAGGCCGCGTCCTGGCTGGCCGGGCTCGACCCGGCCGAGGCCGACGAGCAGATCCGCGACTGGGCCAGGCTCGCGCTGGCGTCGTCGCTGGGCATGGACCAGGACCGCATCGTCGATGCCATGCACGACACGACGCCGCTGCGGGATCCGTTGTTCGACGGGCTCGTCGAGCAGCCCGCGGGCCCCGGTCGGTCGCTGTTCGACGGTCAGACGCTGCACCTGCTCGTCCCGGAGGACGATCCGCACCTGATCCGCACCCTCGGCCGGCTTCTCGACCAGCACCGCGTCGACGCGGGCTCCGATCCGGTCGACCTGCAGGTGCACAGCTACCGGATGCGCCCAGAGAACCAGAAGGTCGAGCTGCGCGCCCAGGCCAAGAGCCCCACCGGGGAGTTCCGCGCCGCCAACGGCTACCGCGAGGCTCAGGTCGACCAGCGGGCGGGCCTGGAAGCGTTTCTCGCCGACACCAACCACCTCTCGCGGCTGGAGGTGCGGGCCGGCCAGGTCTGGGCGGCCGGCTGGGACTGGCCGGACCTGCCCGGTGGCGACGTCAGCCTGGAGGACGTCTCCGTGCTCCAGCGCGGCTACCACCAGCAGGGCGGTGCCGGGCCGGGATTCTCCTTGGACCCCAAGGAGATTTCGGGCGTCGACGAGATTCATGCCGCGATTCCCGATCTGGCGCCCGAACTGGTCGGCCGCCTCGCGGGTGGGAACTGGGATGCCGGGCTGACCGAGCTCATCAAGGGGCACTTATTCGGCGGTGATCCGTCCGCCGATGAGTTGCGCGCGCGAGGCTTGCCCGCGGACCGGACCCAGCTTTGGGCGTTGTACAACCTGCTGCACGGCAACCCGGTGGTCAACGAGGCCCGCTATGAAGGGGGAATCGCCGGCACCGAGGTCGGCATGACGACCTTCTACTCCGACCTGGTCATGAAGGACTGGGTGGCCGGCGTGGGCACGGGAGTGCCCGCCGGGAAGGTTCCCGGGTTCGTGCCGCAACCGGATGTGCCCACTCCGCCCGGGCTTTGCCCGCCGGCGGGGGAGCGGGCGCCACCCGGGGAATCGGCCCGGCTGTGGCTGGGGCAGGCCGACGGTGCTTTCGGCTACCGCCCCGGCAGCGTTGACGTCGGCGCCCAGGCGACCCGGCTGTTCGTGCGGTCGCAGGGGCCCGATGGGCGGGAGGTCGAGCCCACCTACCGCATGGGCCGCGCCTCGGCCTGGTGGGATCGCCACTACGCGGACGTCGCCGACTACGAGCCCGAGTTCTGGCGGCTCGAAGAGTTGATGCGCTGGTCCGGGGCGCTCGATTGGCTTTCTGAGAGCGGGCACGAACTGCCGGGGCTGGCGGACGACGAGATCCGCTCCGACCTTCGGTTCGCGGAGTGGCACGCGCAGAACGACGAACTGCGCGAGCGCGCGCAGCCCGCCTCCGTGTCGCTGCCCGATCGGCCGGAGTCGGTGCTGACCGTTCCGTCGGCCGCGTTCGCCGACTGCGGTTTGTCCAATGTGTACGGCGGAGTGTCGCTCGGCGGTGCCTTGAAGCGGCACGGGATGCCTGCCGACAACCCGCTGCCGCCCGGGGTGCGGCGGGCCAAGCCGATCGACCCGGTCGCCACCAACGTCGACCCGGCCACCGGAACGGCCCGGATCAGGCAGCTCGGCGACGAGGGATCGCCGGAGGGGCTGACGCGGGTCGTCCTGCGCGGTCCGGACGGCGCGTCGGTGGCGACCGAAGGCGCGCCTCGCCGGGAGATCCCGTTCGGTGAGGCGCGCTTCCGGGGCGAGGGCGGCCCGCGCAGTTTCGAGGCCCGGTACCGGACCGACGAGCACGGCGCCTCCACCGGCGTCGAGGTCCAGGGGCAGCCGGTCGCGTCGGTGGCCGCGCTGCATTCCGAGGCCGGCCGGGTGCGGCAGACCGACGTCGTCGTGAACGTCGGCCTGCTAGGGCGTTTCCGGGATCTGGTCAAGCGCGATAGCGAGAACCCGGAGCACGGGCTGGAGAATGCGCCCGGCTTCCTCTACACGTACCCCGAGCCGGGCGGGACCGGGTACCGCTTCAACGAGGGCTGGGTCACGAAGACCACCGAGCCGGCGCAGTCGGGTTTCGTCGTGGAGTTGCCCGGCCACTCCTACCTCCGCGTCGACCGGCCCGCGCAGCTGTCCGGCCTCGACATGTCGAGACTGGTGGCCGCGCCGGATCCATTCACCATGACATACGGCGACCTGCAGCGACAGGTGCCCGCCACCGCGACTGTCTACGTCGCGACCGATCGGCCGACGCACCTGACCCGGCCGATCGCGCCCGACGATCTGGTGAGCGTTCGCATCGCGACGCCGGTCCCGCAGGCGGATGCGGTCGCTCAAACCGGCTTCGTGCCCATTTCCGGGGATGAGCGGGCCTGGTCGTTGCTCAACGCGGGCTCCGTCAGCGCTCCCCCCGACCTCGATCGGGCCATCGTGATCGGTCTGCCGCCCGGTGGCGGTGACTGGGGATTCGGGCCGTTCGGACCGTTCGGGTATCCCATCGGCCCCGGTAGCCAGGTCGTGCTCGTCACGCAGTGCCAGCAGGACGACGGGATTCCGCCGAAGCGTGCGGAGGAATGCGCCTCATGACCGAACCGGCAAAGTACACAGTGGACCACGGGTCGCCGTTGGCCCTGGAGATCGACGCGGCGTGGGAGGCGTTCGAACAGCGGGATGCGCGAGCGATGGACCGGTCGTACCGGAAGCTGGCCCGGCTCGCCTCCGGCCTGCCGTCGGAATTGATCACCACGCTCGCCATGCAGCACGTCAGCCGGCTCCGCATCCTCGGCGACAGCACGACCGCGTTGGAGCGCTGCGAGGAATATCTAGGTAAGGACGGGGAAAACCTCCACTTGCGGCTGCTGTGCGCCGAGACGCGACTGGTGCTGGGTGACGACTCCTGGATCGGCGCGGAGGTCGACGAAATCGAGCGGATCGCCGCTGGGAAGCCGATGCGCGACGTGGACGAAGCCCAGCTGCACCGCCTGAGGGGCTTTGCCGCCGCGCACCGCGGGGACTTCAGCAGCGCACTGCGCCACCTCCGAGAGGCTCGCGCGGTGTTCGCCGCGCTGGGCGACGAAGCGGCTGTGGCCGCGGTGGACCTCGACATCAGGGCGGTCGAACGGCAACGTGGCGATACGTCGGAGCCGGTGCGCAGCGACGACGATTCGCCGCAGGCCAGGATGGTTCGCGCGGAAGAGCTGCGAACGGGCGGGTGGTACGAGAAGGCGCTCGCCGAACTGGCACCCGCGCTCGAAGACGACCGGCTGGATCCGGCGATCCGGTTCCACTTCCTCTTCGCGAAGGTCCGCCTGCTGCGCCTGCTGCACTCGCCCGTGGACGACGAGCTGATGTCGGAGCTCGAGGCGGCGGCGAAGCAGTCCGCGCATCCGGAGGAGAACCGGCTCGCCGCGCAGCGGCTCGATCCGAGGGCCGACAGCTACAGCGTGGTGGGCATGGGCGGGCATCTGCTGCAAGCCGTCCGCGCGTATGCCGAAGCGGCAGTGAGGCTCATCGGGCCCAAGCAACCCGACGAAAGCGGGCTCACCGAAGCAGAACGCCGAGTCCTTGCGAAGCAGCGGGTCGGCGAAGCGGAAGAGCTGCTGCTCGCCGAAAAAGCCCCGCTCGAACCGGCCGCTTGGCACGTCGCCGAATGGCACCTCGCCGCGGGCGAAGTCGCCTTGGCGACCGCCAAGCTCGAACACGATCCGACCACCGCCGCGCAGGCGGTCCGCCACTTCCAGGAGAGCGCCGCGACCGAGGATTCGCCGGAGGTGAACCGGATCGCCGCGCTGCGCCGTCTCGGCGACGCCCACGATCAGCTTCGCGAGTTGGACGCCGCCGGTCGGGAGGAACACCTGGCGAGGGCGGCGGAATCCTGGGCCGAGGCGCACCGGCTGGAGGAGAAGCTGGCGGCGCGGCAGGAGGTCGACGAGAACCGCATCCGGATGCTGCTGGCGAATCCGACGGAGTTCGACAAGCGGATCGATGCGGCGGACCGGGCGATCGAGCGCGGCGAGAAGCACGCGGTGGCCGCAGCGGTCATCGCGATGGAGGCCGCCAGGGGTTCGGCGATCCTGCCTCGGATCCTGCCCGGCGAGCAGCCGCTGGTGCGCGACCTGCCCGGCCCCGGTGACCTCGCCGTTGCGCGGCGCTGGATTCGCCGGGCCGCGCGCGGGCTTCCCCGCAAGCAGCTGATCTGGATGCTGCACGCCACCCCGGACGGCGTCCACCACGCGTTCATCTGGCGCAGGCGGCCGTTCGGGGTGCACGTGCGGCACGCATTCGTGCGTGGCGCGCCCGGCTCCACCAAGATCGACCTCGCGAAGGCGATCGACGAGCTGAAGGACTGCTGGCTCAACGGCGTCCGGCTCGAAGGGCGGCTGCGCAAGTCCAGGAGCACCGGGACGTGCTTCTTCGACGAGAAGTTGAACGAGGTCGTGAGCCTGCTGGGGATCGGTCTGCTCGGGAAGTTGCCCGGACACGTCGAGCGGATCGCGGTGGTCGCCGGCGGTGATCTCGCGGAGCTCCCGTTCGCGCTGCTGCCCTGCCCGGGGCCGTCCGGGAAGCTGCTCGGCGGCGAGTACGCGTTGTCCGACCTCCCGTGCCTGTCCATCAGGCGGCCGCTGCGCCGGCGTGCTCGCGGGCAGCGGGGCACGCGAGGCGGGCAGATGCTGCTGGTGCAACCGAATGCTGCAGCGCCGCACGACTCCGGCACCGTCGATGAGCAGGCGCTCGAACCGGCCGAGGAGGTGCCGGGCCGCAAGGTGCTGGACCGCGCCGCGGCGACCCCTGCGGCCCTGCGCGAGGCGTTGGTTTCCGGGCGGTACCGCCAGGTCCGCATCGACGGTCACGGCGTGTTCCAGCCGGATTCCGCCCCGGAATCGATCCTCTTCCTGGCGCCCGAGGGAGAATCCGGGCAGCTGAGCGCCCGCGAGTTCCAGGCCATGAACCTCAGCGGCACCGGCACGCTGGCGCTGGGCTCGTGCGAGTCCGGGATGGCCGAGCGCATCGGCCGCGACGAGCGCACCGGCTTCGTCCGCGCCGCTTTCCTCGCCGGAGCCTCATCGGTGGTGGCAGCGCGGTGGGACGCGCTCGACGACGTGGCCGCCCGAGTGCTGAACAGCTTCGAGAAGAACCTGCGCCGCCACCCGCGCGATGTGGCGCTTTTCCTGGCGCTGCAAGAGGAACACGGAAAGCACCACGCGGGGCCGGGCGGTCATCCGGCGCGCTGGGCGGTGTGGACGCTCTACGGCGACGTCGGACACCAAAAGGTTTGGCATGAGCCGGTTTCCCGCTGGTGGGACGCGGCACTCCGACTCCTGGGGAGAAAGGATGCGTGAATTGCGATCGGCGACCGGGCGGTGGAACGCCAGGGCAGCGGCACTGCTGCTGGCCGGCGCGATGCCGCTGACCGCGCTGCCGCCGGCGTCGGCGCAGGACGCGCCGCCCGCGTTGCAGCCGGTGCAGATCGTGCTGCTGGTCGACCAGTCCGGGAGCCTGACCGAGCAGGACATCGCGGCCGAGCGCGACGCGGCGCGGGTGATCGTCCAGGGCGAGCCCGCCCGGGATTCCACCGTGTCGGTGCTGGGATTCGGCAGCGAGAACACGCCCGGCCAGTCGGTGGTCGACCCGATCTGCCCGCCGATGAAACCGGATTCGTCGCAGAACCGCCAGGCCCTCGGCGACTGCGTCGGCGGGATCCACCGGCGCACCCCGGCCGAGGGCGACGGCACGGACCACGTCCGGGCCATGCAGAAGGCGCTGAGCTACCTCAGCGCGCCGGGCGCGGACGGCCAGCCCAAGATCGTTTTCCTGTTGACGGACGGCGTGCTGGACGTGCGCGACAGCCCGTATTACGGCACGACCGACGACGAGCGCAACGCCGCCGCTCGGTTCCGGCTGCCCGGCGTGCTGGACGAGCTGAAACAGGCCGGTGTCAGCGTGTGGCCGCTGGGATTCGGCCAGGCCGACCAGAAACAGCTCGACCAGTTCGCCACCGGCGCCGCGCAAGCCCGCTGCGGGCTACGCACCGCGCCGCCGAGCGCGACGGTGATCAAGGAATCCGCCGACCTGTGGGGCGCCATCGGGCGGGCGTCCAGCGCGGCCCGCTGCACGAGCGTCGGGGAGCCGGTGCCCGGCCAGTTGTCCCCCGGCGGAACGGTCGAGCTGCCCGTGGACGTGCCGGCGATCGCCAGCGAAGGTTCGATCCTGGTGTTCAAGCGTGACCGGCGAGTCCTGGTCGGCTACCTGGATCCCAACGGCGAGACGGTGCCGGCCACCGGCGACTTCGGTGGCTCCCACTTCGAGTTGAGCGGCCAGGACACCGAGGCCGAGGCGATGCGGATCCTCAACCCGACGCCGGGCCGCTGGACCGTGCGGCTGGAGTCCCGGCCGGGCGTGCCGCCGCAGGAAGTCGGGGCCATGACGGTGTTCCAGGGGGCGGTCCGAGCGCTGCCGTACATCACGCCGCAGACGCCGGCCCCGGGATCGGCGGTGCAGTTCTTCATGCAGGTGCGTGGCGCCAGGACGGCGATCAAGGACCCGGCGCAGTTGGCGGGCCTGACGTTGACCGCGGAACTGCGCGGCGAGGGGTTCGCGCCGCTCCCGCCGGTCGAACTCTCCGATGAGGACGGCGACGGCGAGTACCAGGGCCGGATCGTCGTGCCCGCGACCGCGACGGGGCGGCTGGACTTCGTCGGCGGCATCACCGGCGTCGGCGTGAGCGGCGACCACCAGATCTTGCCCACCCGGATCTCGTCCGGAGCGGGAGGAGTGCAGAGCGTGCTGAACCTCGATGACACGGACGTCGAAGTCGTCGCCGGAACCTCGTTGAACGGCAGCATCGACGTCAACAACGCGACCGGCCAGCCGAGGACGATCCGGGTCGAGGTGACCGACCTCAGCCAGGGCGCGCTGGTGCGGGCCTCGCCGGAGAAGCTGGTGGTGCCGCCCGCGGCGGGCTCGCAGCGGCTGGGCTTCACCCTCACCTTCGATCCGGCGACGGCGCTGGGCTCGAACCAGGGCCGCATCCGGCTGGTGGACGAGACCACCGGCTTGGTGCTGCGCGATCCGGTGTTCGAGCGCGAGGTCGTGGCACCGCCGACGCTGATCGAAACCCTTTGGTGGCTTTGGATCCTGCTCCTCGCGGCGGTCGTCGCGGCGGTCGGCGCGGTTCTGCTGCGGAGGCGGCGGCGCAACGCCGAGCGTGACGTCCGCGGCATCCGGGTCGAGCTGCGCCGCCACGGGCAGCCCACCGGCAGCTCGGTCAAGGCGCACCAGCACGGGGCGGAGTTCCGCTTCGGCGTCCACCGCGGCGAAAGCGCCGCCGATACCCGCATCACCGGCGGTTCCGGCGGTGATCGCTACCGGGTGCGGCGGGCCGCGGGCGGGCCGGTGTTGACCGGGCCGTCCGGCGAACCGCTCGGCCTCTCGGGCGATGTGCTCGAACTGGCCGACGGCGTGGAACTGGTCGTCCACGACCGGCCCGCCCGGCGCCGCGCGGATAAACCCCGACGTGGCAGAGGAATCCAAAGTGGACCATCGGCGAAGCCGAAGCGGACGTACGACCCGTATGACTCCTGAAGTGAGGACCTCACCATGAAGATCCACCAGCCGATGCTGTTCCTCGGCCTCGGGGGCACCGGATGTCGTGTCGGCCGCGAACTGGAGCGGGTGCTGCGCGAGTCGCTCTGCGGCCCCGACGGCACCGAGCTCGTCGCGCGCATGCGCGGGCACGACTACCTGCCCTACCAGCTGCCGTCATGCCTTCAGTTCGCCTACGCGGACCTCAGCATCGACGAGCTGAGCAAGGTGCTGCCGAACGTGGTGCCCAGCGCCGACCACCACGCCGCCGCGCAGCACACCACGCACCTCATCGCGAACCTCGTGCCGCCGAACCACCACAACAGCGCGCAACTCGCCCAGGCCATGCGGATCACCCTGGACGGGCGGATCGACTGGCTGCCCGGACCGGAGACCGACCCCCGGGTGGCGCCGCTGAGCGCGGGCGCCGGCCAGCTGCCGACGGTCGGCCGGGCGGTGCTGTACGAGACGATGCGCCAGGGCCACGGGCCCGCCGCCGTGCTGCACGGCGTGACCGAGGCGATGCAGCGGATCAAGTCCTCCGGCGCGGTGCTGTACGAGCTGGGCGGGAAGATGACCAACAAGGTCGACGTGTTCGTCGCCTTCTCGGTGGCCGGCGGCACCGGCAGCGGCATCTTCTACGACTACCTGCACCTGATCGGCGAACACCTGCGGCAGGCCGGGACCGAGGCCCGGATCTACCCGTTGGTGCTGATGCCTTCCGCCTTCAAGGAGGGCATGGGCGGCGGCCGGGCCGCCGTGCTCAACTCGGCCACCGCGCTCGTCGACCTGTTCCGCCTGATCGACGACCAGAACGCGCAGGGGGCCGGGGACGACGTCAGCGGCGCGCAGGACCGGGGCCCGCTGTCGATCTGGTACCCGGGCGAGCCCCGCCCGGTCAACCTGCAGCCCGCCACCGTGCAGACCGCTTTCCTGTTCGGCCGGCCGAAGGACGGGGTGAGCGGCGAAGACCTGGTCCGGTCGATGGTATCGCTGGTCACCACCTTGATCGGCGCCGGCTCCGAAGGCGATCAGTCCTTCGCCGACCGCTTCATCAACGACACGGTCGGCCGCTCGGCGTTCGCCGAGACCGGCATCGGGCGGCGCGGCGTGTCGACGTCCGCGGTCGCCTCGCTGAACATCCCGCTCGCGGTGCTGGCGGACGTGGTCAGCTCCCGGCTGCTCGCCGAGGCGGTGCGGGCGATGCGGCAGCCGCCCACCGGGGCCGGGGTGCACAACCGCGACCTCATCGAGCGCCTCGACGTCGCCGCCGGTTTGGCGGGCTTCCTGACCTGTGCGCCGCTGGAGCCCTTCGCCGACGTCGAGGACGTCCCGGTCGGCTACGACGCGATCATCCAGGCGCTGAGCGCCCGGGCCCGGGCCATGCAGGAGAGCCTCGATCGCAACGAGCGCCTGCTCGGCCCGCACCTCGGCCGCATGGCCCGCGACTTCGACCCGGCCAAGGCCGCGGAGGAGCTGTCGCGCACGGTCGACCCGTTCCGGCTGCGGCGCGTCGTGCGCGGCGATCCGGGTTACCCGGAGAAGCTCGACCGGGGCGGCTTCGAGAAGATCCTCAACGACCGCAAGGAATCCCGGCGTTCGCCGGGCGAGTTCGGGCTGCACCCGCCGCAGCCCGAGAGCGTGCAGCGGCGGCGTGCGCTGCGGCGGCTGCGCTGGACGGACCCGGCCGTCCAGGAGGCGGTCGAGGACCAGGACGCCTGGTACCGGTGGCGGGTCCGGCAGCAGTGGCACGATGCGTGGCGCAAGAACGAGCGGGTCTGGGAGCCGCGCTGGCGGTCGTTCTGCGATCAGCTCGCCGCCATCACGGACGAGTTCGCGGAGCACATCGCCGTGGACGACCGGCAGTTCTCCGAGCGCGCAGCGCAGCTCGACGCGCCCCGGCTCGGAGTGTCCTACCTGATGCCTCCGGGAGAAGATGGGCTGGAGGGCTTCTACGGCCGGGTTTGCGCCGCCCTGAAAGACCGCTTCCGCGATCGGCTCGATGCGAACCCCACGGCGGCCGACATCGTCGGGCTGATCCTCGGCGAGGACGGCTGGTCCGCCGCTTTCCGCATCGGCCGGGAGCGGCCGGACGCGGCGCTTCACCTGGTGCGCCAACGGATTCGTGGCGCCGTCTCGGAGTGCTTCCGGCCCGGCGGTGGGGAGCGGGCCCTCGTCCCGTCGATCCGGGACCTGCTGATGGCGACGGTCGGCCGGGCCGACCGGGCCATCGACGACACCGCCGTCGCGCACTTCCGCAAGCAGCTCGCCGGACTGGTTCCCGGCGGGTACGCGCCGGCCGGTGAGGGCACGCTGAAGGTGCTCATCTCCTATCCGGGCAGCGCGCCCGACAGCGACGTGGAGACGTTCCTGCGGACCAATCTGCTGCCGGCCGAGCACGCCCCGTCGATCGTGTTCCGGCCGAACGAGTCCGATTCGCTCGTCGTCTTCTTCTTCCGCACCTGCATGGGCATCACCGAGGTGCCCGAGGTGCGCGAGTCGGTCCAGCTCGCCGCCGAGGCCCGGCGTTACGAGCGGGCCGACGACCGGTTGTCCTGGCGGCAACGGCTCGGCCGGGCCCCGGGCTACGTGATCTCCACCCCGACCGACCGCGCGCTGATCCTGCAGAGCTTCCTCAACGCGATGTGGAGCGGCAACGTGGCGGTGGATCCGCCCGGTCAGGACCGCAGCCCGCAGCGGATCCGGGTCCACACCGGACACGCCGACGCCCCGCCGCTGGCCTTGGAGCTGACGCCGTTCCGGGAGCTGTCGTCGTGGGGGAGCCTGCTGCAGGCCTACGAGGAGTGGGTGCTCGGCAACGGCAGCGGCACCAATCGCGCTCTCGCCGCCGCGCTGATCGCGATCAAGCCGCGCAACGTGGACCGCGACCCGTCGCCGCCGTCGCCGCTTTTCACCGCGTTCCAACAGCTTCCGGAGAAGGAGGCGCAGCTGCTCGACGAGATCCGCAACCGGCCCGGGATCGGCGCGGGCGAACAGCTCGACCTGATCGAGGAGTTCTGGACCCAGACCCTGCCCGCCGCGATGGGAATGCCGTTCCGGGGCGTGCAGGCGCCGTTCGCGAACCTGCGGGACATGACCGACTACTTCGACTACCAGTCCCCGGCGGGCGACCGGTGACCGCCCGCCACGACGACTCCGTCCTCGTCGTCGACCTGCGCGACGGCGAATACGACGCGGAGCAGGCCGAAGGCGCGATCCTGGTGCTCGACGACGCGGAGAAAGCCGCCGAGCACGACCACTTCTTCCAGGCGCTGCTTGGGAATCCCGCGGTTTCGGGTGTGCTCTGCGTCGCCGTCGACGGCGGGAGTTTCGACGGCGCGGTGCGGATCCGGCCCGCGCCGTCGCTGGCTCCCGTCGAGCGCGCGGCCACCGTCTGGATCGGCCATTCCGACGGGATCAGGTGGCGGCCGGCGGATCCGCTCGTGCGAGCGGTCGCGCGAACCGATCACTCCGGCCTGGGGCAGCTGATCGACGCCCTCGTCGATCCGGCGGTCTTCGCCGCCGTCGTGAAGGCCGTCAACACCCTGCCCTACAGCACGGCCAGCGCGGGCATGGCCCTGGAGCGGACCAGCCTGCACGACGCCGAGCTGCGCCGGGCGCAGGAGGAGGCCATCGCCTGGTTCACCGATCCGGACGCGGGCCGGGTCGGCTCCCGGGAGCTGCCTCGGGAGGAATTCCGGGCCGCGGTCGGCGAAACCATCGAGGTCGACTCCTCCGAGGACGTCCTGGCTCCCGGCGCCGAGCTGGCCGAAGCCCACGCCCGCGCCGTCACGGCGCTCAACGCGGCCGACCACGCGCTGACCCGCGTCGACCACTTCCTCGCCCCGTTCCCGAAGCGGCGCCCGAGGCCGGCCGTGGGGCCGGTCCTCGCCGAGGCGCGGGCGGCGGCGCAGGACTTCCACGACAAGGCCACCCAGCAGTTGCACCGCATCGACGAGAACCTGCGGGGACAACGCGTCGGCAGGGACGTCGTCACTCGGCTCGGCGTGCGCGGCCCGGCTCCGGCGCGGCCGCGGGACATCCGCGACCGCTCGCGGCGGCTCGTCGAGGAGTGGCTCGGGCGGTACCGGTCGGTGGCGTGCCTGCTCCCGGACCTCGACGCGGGGCGGGTCGGCCAGGAGCCGCAGGGCTGCGCGGCGGCCATCGCCGAGCTGGCGGACCTAGCAGCGCCCGCGGGATCGGCACCGCGGCTCGCATCCTGGCCGTCGCCGGCGCTCGCGGCACCGCTGGCCGCAGTGGCCGGTGGCCTGGCGGCGCTGGGAACCTTCGCGCTGGGCATCGTCGCCGCGTTCTTCGTCCCGGTGCTGGCCATGGCCTGGTTCGCCGCTGGCCTGCTGCTGCAGGCGCGGCAGCCGACCACGACCGGCGAGCAAGGCTTCGCCGACGCAGCACCGCCCGCCGCGTTGTTCTGGGCGTTGCCGGTGCTCGGCGGCTGGCTGTTGGTCTTCCTCGTTGCCGGCACGGGAATCCCGGACGTGTTGGGCGCGGTCGCGGTCCTGCTCTCGGTGTTGCTGTCGGCCTGGACGATCGGGGTCGGCTGGCGGCGGTCGGTGCGGCATTGGCGGCGCGAGCTCGACTTCGACGACGCCCGGGACCGGGTGGCCCGGACCGCTCAGCTGGTGGACGAGGTGATCCGGGCGGAGTGGCGGCCCTCGGCCCGGCGCGCGCTGTTCGCGGAAGGGCTGCGCCAGGTTTCGATCGGCCTGACCGCGGTCCGGGACGTCCTCGCCGAGCGCGCGGCCGACCTGCTCGGTTCTCCCGGGCAGCCCGGCGAAAACGGCTCGGACCGGCCACCGGATCGCGACGTCCACCAGGAGGCGTGCGAGGTCGTCGTCACCGACCTGGTCGACCTGACGATCGCCGCCCTCCGCCCGTGCTGGGCCGGGATCGAGGCCGATCGGCCCGCGGCGCGCGAGGAACACGAGCGGGAGGTCGAGCGGCTGCTCGCCGCCTACCGCGAACACCTCGGGCGGTACGGGTTGCTCGTGCCGCCGCCCTTCGCCCGCGACCGCGCCCATCGCGCGGAACTCGCCGCCCGGTTGTGGGACGGCTCGCTGGTCGGCGACGCGCTCCGGTGCGACGTCGACGCCGAGATGACGCAGCTGTGCCACGCCCGGCAGCTCGGCGCGGTCAGCGCGATGGCCGACCGCGCGCAACTCGTGCGGTTCGCGCCCGCGGCGGTTCGCGGTGGCAGGCATGGGGATCCGGGGCTCGCCGTCACCTGGACCGGCGAAGCCGAGATCGCGGGCACCCTGCGACTCGTCCCGCTCAGGCAGGGGGTGTTCCAGTGACGACCGAGGTCAGGTGCCGTGCCGTCGACGGCACGCCGCGCACTCTCCGGCTGGAGGTCATCGGCGATGCCGGCGTCTCCGGCGGCGGCCTGCCGACCCGCGTGGTGTCCGTGGACGGCGGCCCGCGGCTGCTGCAGAAGTGGGTTCCCCGCAACGAATCCGGCGATCCGGGCCGGCTCCGGCCGCTGGATCGCGAGATCCGGGCGCTGCACCGCTTCGCCCTGACGTTCCCGCACGACGGCTACCCGCCCGAGTTGCCGAGGCTGTGGTACTACGACGTGGACGGCGACGAGCCGTTCGTCCTCGTCGAGCCCTACCGGGGCAAGCCCGTCGAGGGGCTGCTGCCGGAGCTCGGGGCGCAGCACCGCTACCGGCTCCAGGTCGGCCTGCTGCGCGCGCTGCACCTCGCCGCCGTGGCCGGGATGACCCATGGGCGAGTGGATCTCGAAGCGCTGCGGTGGGATTCCGAGACCAGGACGGTGCAACTCGTCGACTTCGAGCGGGCCGCCGGGATCGGCGAGCAGCGCGGGTCGGCCGACGGCCGATGCGTCGACGTCCGCGACGACGTCTGGGACGCCGGGCTGACGCTCTGGCGCACCGTGCACCCGCACACCGGGCGCGGGGCCCCGGATCTCACGGTGGACGGCGGCGCGTTGAGCACGCTGCTCGACGGGGTTTTCGTCAACCCGCCGGAGGTCCGCCCGACTCCCGCAGACCTGCTCACCAGGCTTCGCGAGCCCACGGACGTGCCGGTCCTGATGCCCGGCAGCGCCCTGGTTCCGGGCGTTGAGGCGTACAAGAACCTGTTGCGGCGCAAGCGAGAACAGGCCGCGGCGCAGGCTGCCCAGGATGCCCCCTCCCGGTCCTGGCTGCCCTGGCGGCGCGCCTCGAAGTCCGAAGTGGACCACCAGCCGGTGCTCGTCCGCTGCCCGGTGTGCCTCGACTCCTATCCGCGGCCGCTGCCCGACGACGAGCTGTGGCGTCACGAGGACGGCGAGTTCGTCAAGGACGACTCGTCCTCGCTCGACCCGCAGAAGCGGCAGTTCCGCAACCTCAGCGGCTACCGCCGCTGCCCCAATCCGTCGGACGACGCCGACGAGCACTTCCTGCCCGCCACGTACTACGACCATGGCCCGCCGCTGGTCGTGGCGCTGATCGGTCGCCCATCGGCGGGGAAGACCCACCTGCTCGCCGCGATGCTCCGGGAGGTGGTCGACCGCGGCGGCCTGACGCCCTACGGGCTGACGGCGACCGCGTTGGACCTGCATCGCCACGACCGCTACCGGCGGCAGACGCTCGAACCGGCCGAACGCGGCGAGCGGCTCCCGGGCACGCCGGAGGGCCTCACCGATCCGGCGGAGATCCTGCTGATCAGCGGGCCGGGAGGCAGCCGGCCGCTGGTGTTCTTCGACGTGGCGGGCGAGGACCTGCAGGCGGTCGGCGACTCCCGGCTCGCGCGGTTCCTGATCGGCACCGGTGCCCTGATCTTCGCGCACGGCCTGGAGCCCGCGCCCGAGCGCGTCGGCAACCAGGCGTTCGAGATGTCGCTGGCCCGGCTCCGGGCGGTGCCGGACTTCGAGCGGCTGCCCGCGGCGGTCGTCGCGACCAAGTCGGACCGGCTGCGCTACCTCCCGCCGATCGACCACTGGCTGCGGCACCGCAACGGCGCCATGGCGGCGGTCGATCCCGTGCTGCTGCACATGGAGAGCAGCTCGGTCTTCGCGTTCCTCCACGGCCGCGGTGACCACGCCGCGCTCGCGCCGTTCAGCGTCTTCGACCGGTGCACCCTGCACTTCGTGTCGGCGAGCGGCAGCGAAGCCGTGCCGGGGGAGGAGCGGTTTCCCCGCGGGTTCGAGCCGGTCCGGGTGCTGGAGCCGCTGGTCGCCGTCCTCGCGATGGCCGGGATGATCGAGGGCACCCCGGCCGGCCGAGTCGGGACCTGAGCGGCGCCCTAGGACTGATCGGCCGGGGGCTGGACCAGGCGGTGCAGGAGGGCGAGGAACTGCTCGCGTTCCTCGGGCGTCAGTGACGACAGCATCTGGTCGCTGATCGAGATGACCGCCGGGGCCAGCCGGTCCGCCAGTTCCCGGCCGCTGTCGGTGAGGCGCACCAGCTTGCGCCGCTTGTCGGCGTCGTCCTTGGCGGTTTCCACCAGGCCTCGCCGTTGCAGCCGGTCCAGGAGGGGCGCCGCCGTGGACTTGTCCAGGTGGGCCAGGCCGCCCAGCGCTCCCTGGTCCAGGTCGCCGTGCATGTGCAGCAGGCTGAGCACGGTGAACTGGGGGCCGGTGAGGTCGCTATCCACCTGCTCGTGCCACAGCCGGGTGTGCACCTGGTTCAGCCGGCGGGCCAGGGGGCCGAGCCCGCCGATGGCGGTGGCCAGGGTTTCGGCGAGGACTCCCTCGGATGGCACCGTTCGTCTCCTCCACTTGAACAAGGACGTGTACAAACTATATCCTGGCCAAAATAGGACGTACACGGAATAACTGTCCGTGACCAATTGGGTTTGAGGGTGACATGAAGCTCGTGGTTGCGCTGACCGGCGCCACCGGCGCGCCCCTGGGAGTGCGGCTGCTGGAGGTGCTGGGTGAACTGGGCGTGGAGACCCACCTGGTCATCAGCCGGTGGGCGCGGGCCACGCTCACGCAGGAGACCGGGCTGTCGGTGCGCGAGGTGAAGGAGATGGCCTCGGTGTGCTACCAGCCCGACGATCAGGGCGCGGCGATCTCCAGCGGATCGTTCCGCGTCGACGGCATGGTGATCGCGCCGTGCAGCATGAAGACCCTGGCCGGCGTGCGCATCGGATACGGCGAGGGCCTGATCGGCCGGGCGGCCGACGTGATGCTGAAGGAACGGCGCAGGCTCGTCCTCGTCGCGCGGGAAACGCCGCTGTCGGCCGCGCACCTGGAGAACATGCTCGAGCTGACCCGGATGGGCGCGGTGATCATGCCGCCGGTGCCCGCCTTCTACAACCGGCCGAGCAGCATCGGCGAACTCGTCGAGCACATCGTCGCCCGCGTCCTCGACCAGTTCGATCTGGACATGCCCTCGGCGAAGCGCTGGCAAGGCATGGAGATCGCGGGGCGACGGCGGACCGCCTGAACCCGATGACCGCAGTCCGAACTGGAAGGAAATCCCATGGCACAGCGCGGTAGCGCGATCAACTTCCGCGACTTCGTGGCGGAACTGCTCCTCGCCGGCGACGCGGTGGACATCCGCGCGACGGTGGACCCGGAGCTGGAGGTCGGGGCCATCACCCGCCGCGTGTACGAAACCCGGAGCCCGGCACCGCTTTTCGCGAACCTCGCCGGCACCGAGCCCGGATTCCGCATCCTCGGCGCTCCGGCCGGCCTCGGCGTCGGCGAGACGGCGTACGGCAGGCTCGCCGCCCACTTTGGCCTGCCGCGGCGGAGTTCGCCGCAGGAGGTGCTGGAGAAGCTGATCTCCGCGATGTGCCAGGAGCCGGTCGCGCCGGTCGTCGTGGAAACCGGGCCGTGCAAGGAGAACGTCTGGCGCGGCGACGAAGTCGACCTGGAGCGGTTCCCGGTCCCGCTGCTGCACCAGCAAGACGGCGGCCGGTACTTCGGCACCTACGGATTCCACGTGGTGCGGTCGCCCGACGGAGAGTGGACGAGCTGGTCCGTCAGCCGCACGATGCTGCACGGGCGCAACACACTGGTCGGGCCGGCCATGCCGCAACAGCACATCGGCATGATCCACGAGATGTGGCGGGAGAAGGGCGAGCCGACGCCCTGGGCGATGGTGCTCGGCGCCCCGCCGGCCGCGCTGGCCGCGGCCGGGATGCCGCTGCCCGCGGGAAGTGCGCTGGCCGCCCCAAGTCTTGAACAAGGACGTGTGCGGACTATACCCTCTCGGAGGTCATAGGACGCACACGGAATAAAAGTCGCCGACGAGCCTTGCGGACCGCGAAACCGTCGTATACAACTAGTACACCGCTCGTTCGAGTGAGGGGCTTCACAGCCGGAAATCGAGGCGTGAAGCAAGAAGGCTCGGCGGTTGCGCCAACAACCACCGAGCCGGGCAGCACCATCTGCGCACTCGTCGTGTTCGTCTACGGCCAGGTAGACGGGCGATGCGCAGCACGTCAGATCGCGACGGTTCGACCCAGGAGTCGACTATGGCAACTGCCAGCCAAAATTCTAGCAGCCGAAGAACTCACACCAGCCTCCCCGTGATCGCCGGATCGAGCCTCGCCGGCACGGCGGTGGAGTGGTACGACTTCTTCCTCTACGGCACGGCTGCCGCACTGGTCTTCAACAAGCTCTTCTTCCCCGCGGACGACCCGATGGTCGGCACGCTGCTGGCGTTCGCGACGTACGCCGTCGGGTTCGTCGCCCGCCCGCTCGGGGCGGCGATCCTCGGGCACTACGGCGACGTGAAGGGGCGTCGCGCGACGCTGATCGCCAGCCTGATGCTGATGGGCGTCTCGACGTTCCTCATCGCGTTCCTGCCGTCGTACGAGTCGATCGGCGTCGCCGCGCCGATCATCCTCGTCGTCCTCCGCCTGGTGCAGGGCGTCGCGCTCGGCGGCGAATGGGGCGGGGCGGTGCTCCTCGTGTCCGAGCACGGGGATTCGACGCGCCGGGCCTTCTGGTCCGCGTGGCCGAACCTCGGCCCGCCGCTGGGAAATCTCCTCGCCGCAGGCGTTCTCGCCGTGCTCAGCGGGATCCTGCCGGAGGACGCGTTCCTGGCCTGGGGCTGGCGCATCGCGTTCGGGCTGTCGGCCCTGCTGGTGGTGATCGGCCTGGTGCTGCGGCTCTACGTCGCCGAGACCCCGCTGTTCGAGCAGAAACGCGAGGCGGCGGCGGATGAATCCAAGCCCATGCCTCTGGGCCTGGCCGTGCGCGGCTACTGGCGGCAGATCCTCCTGGCCGCCTTCACCAGGTTCGGGGAGAACGCCGGCTTCTACATCTTCTCGCTGTTCGTCATCACCTACGTCACGCAGATCCAGGGGCTGAACCGCAGCATCGGGCTGAACGCCGTGATGGTGGGCATGGTCGTCGCCCTGCCGGCGATTCCGCTGTTCGCGATCCTCGCCGACCGCGTCGGCCGCCGCCCGATCTACATCGGAGCGTCGATCGCCACCGTCGGCTGGGCGTTCGCCTTCTTCGCCTTGCTGGACACCAGGAATCCGGCGGCCGTCATCGCCGCCGTCGTCGGCGGGCTGCTGATCTTCAGCGCCTACAGCGCGGTCATCGGCGCGTTCTTCTCGGAACTCTTCCCGACCGAGGTCCGGTACTCGGGAGTCTCGCTGGCCTACAACCTCGCGTCGGTCCTGGCGGGCTCCCTGGCGCCGATCATCGCGATCGCCCTCTACTCGGCGTTCGGCACCGGCTACGCGATCGGCGTCTACCTGGCGGTGATGGGTGCTATCTCGCTCGGCGCGTCGCTGATCGCCACCGAAACCAGGTCGGTCGACCTGGCGGAGATCGGCGCGGCCGAGCCGGCGCAAGGAGATTCGGCGGCACGCGTTCGCTGAACCAGGCGGAGGAAATCTCATGAGCACAACGAGAACCACCTCGGCCACGGCACCTGAGCTGGCCTACGAGTGGCTGAAGAACACCATCATCACGCTGCCCCGCGACGAGGAGATGTTCCTGACCGAGGCGCAGGTGGCGACGGCCTCCGGCATCTCGCGCACGCCCGTCCGGGAGGCCCTGCTCCGGCTGCAGGCGGAGGGTTTCATCCGGCGGGTGCCGAACAAGGGAGCCTTCATCCCGGCGCTGTCGGATCGCGATGTCGAGGCGGTCATGCAGGCCCGCCGCGTCGTCGAGGAGTGGTCGGTCAACGAGGTCGCGCCGAAACCGGGGGCGATCCCGGGCAAGCTGTACCGGATCCTGCAGGACCAGGGGCAGGACGCCGATCCCGTCGACTTCATCGCGCACGACCTGGAGTTCCACACGACGATCATCCGCGCGGCGGGAAACGCCTTGATGAACGACTTCTACAACTCGCTGCGCGAACGGCAGATGCGCATGGGCGTGCGCATCGTCATGGCCGACCAGGCCCGCAAGAAGCAGGTGCTGATCGAACACCGGGCCATCGCCGACGCGCTGGCGGCCCAGGATCCCGAGTCGGCGATCCAGGCGGTGCGCGACCACCTGCGAACGACGCTGCACTCGATGAAGCAGCCCACGCCCTGATCGCCCGGCACCGGGCCGATCACCAGAACGCTTGCAATGCAACGGGAAAGGTCATCCAATGCTTGACGCCACCACGGACGTCCTGGTCCTCGACCGGCTGGAATCCGGCGAACCGCTGCGATTCCGGAACTTCCACGCCCTGGTCGCCGGGTACACCGGACGGGACGAGAAGGCCGTGCGGCACCACATCGACGAGCTCGCCGCGATCGGCGTCGCGCCGCCCGAACAGGTCCCCATGTTCTACCGCGTCGCGGCCGACACCATCTCGACCGCCGAGAGCACGCCGGTCACCGCCACCAACACCTCCGGCGAGGTGGAGCCCGTGATTCTGCGGCACGGCGGGAAGTACTTCCTCGGCATCGGATCCGACCACACGGACCGGGCGCTGGAGACCGTCGACATCGGCGACTCCAAGCGCGCCTGCCCCAAACCGATCGGGCCGGTCGTCGTCGAGATCCCGGACTGGGCGGACTTCGACTGGGACGCCTGCCGGGCCCGCAGCTGGGTCGACGGCGAGCTCTACCAGGACGGCACGCTGGCGAATCTGCGCACCCCGCGCGAGCTGCTCGGCATCTTCGCCGAACGGCACGGGGACGACGACGGCGACCTGATCTGCTTCGCCGGCACCCTGCCGCTGCTGCACGGCGAATTCACCCCCGGTGCCCGATGGGACCTCGAACTCGTGCTGTCCGACGGCCGCAAGCTAACCCACACCTACCGCACGACCGGAAGGAACTGATCATGCGCACCGGAGCCGACTACCTGGCATCGCTGCGCGACGGGCGCGTGGTGCTCGTCGACGGCGAGCAGGTCGACGTCGCCACCCACCCGGCCTTCGTGCCGGTGGCCCGCACCGTCGCCGAACTCTTCGACATCGCTGCCGATCCGGCCAGCGGAATGCAGTACACCGCACCGGAAACGGGCGCGACGGCCAACCGGGCCTTCGGGATTCCCCGCAGCCAGGAGGAACTTCGCCTGCGCCGGGAAGCGATCGAGACCTGGGCGAAGCACACCCACGGCTGGGTCGGGCGCAGCCCCGACCACGTCGGGACCTTCCTCGCCTCCTTCGCCGCCCACCCGGAGATCTTCGCCGCCGGCGACCGCGACTTCTCCGCCAACGTCGCCGCCTTCCACCGGCGGCTGCTGGAGGAGAACCTCTACGTCTCCTACGCGATCATCCCGCCGCAGGTCTCCCGCGCTACCACGGCATCGGGCTGGGACGGCGAGTACCTGCAGGTCGGCGTCGTGCGGGAAACCGAAGAGGGCATCGTCGTCCGCGGCTCGCAGATGCTCGCCACGGGTGCGGCGATCGCCGACGAGATCTTCGTGTCGTGCATCAAGCCGCTCGGGCCCGATGACCAGGACTTCGCCGTCGGCTTCGTGGTTCCCACCGCGGCGCCGGGCCTCAAGCTGTACTGCCGGCGCCCGTACGCGCCCGCCGCGACCAGCGCGTTCGACTACCCGCTCACCAGCCGCTACGACGAACCGGACGCGCTCGTCGTGTTCGACGACGTGCTGATCCCGTGGGAACGCGTCTTCGTCAACCGGGACACCGCCGGGGTGCGTCGCCAGTTCTTCGACACCGGCGCGCACGCGCTCGGCAACTGGCAGGCCCAGATCCGCTTCGCCACCAAGCTGAAGTTCATCGCCGGCGTCGCGCGCCGGGTCACGCAGGTCAACGGCGTGGACAAGATCCCCAGCGTGCAGGAGAAGCTGGGCGAGCTGGGCGCACTCGTCTCCGGGGTCGAATCCGCCGTGCTCGCCGCCGAATACACCGCCGCTCCCGACGACGCCGGGCAGTGGCTTCCGGGCAAGCGCGCGCTCTACGGGTCGATGGGGTTGCAGTCCGAGATCTACCCGCGGGTGCTGGCGATCCTCCGCGATCTCGTCGGCGGCGGCGTGCTGCAGCTGCCGTCCAGCGTCCGCGACCTCACGAGCCCGGTGACCGCCGGCGACATCGAGCACTACGTGCAATCCCCGGGCGTGGCCTCGGAAGAGCGCGTGAAGCTCTTCAAGCTGGCTTGGGACATCGTCGGATCCGAGTTCGCCGGGCGGCACCAGCAGTACGAGATGTTCTACGCCGGGGCGCCGTTCGTGGTCAAAGGCGTTTACAGCTACCGGAATTACGGCTACGAGCAGGCGCTGGAGGACGTCGAGCAGTTCCTGGGTTCCTACAAGATCGAAGCGGTTTGAGAGGTCATCATGGCTAAGCCCGAGTACGAGTTCTTCCCCGTCAGCGACGTCGATTTCACGGTCTGCCCCGGCGACGACCCGAAGATCACCGAGCGGATCCTCGCCAAGGACCCCGAGTCCGGCGTGGCCACCCGGATCCTGCGCTACGAGCCCGGTGCCGACTCGACGCCGATGGGCGTGCAGAAGCACGACTTCTGGGAGGAGGTGTACATCCTGGAGGGCTCGTTCACCGACCTGACGCTCGGTGAGACGTTCTCCGCGGGCCAGTACGCCTGCCGCCCGCCGGGGATGCCGCACGGCCCCTGGCGCACCGACGAGGGCGTCGTCACCTTCGAAGTCCGCTACTACGACAAGTAGGCCCGCCATGTCGCTTCCAGCTTTCCAAGCGGCGAACGCGGTCGACATGCGCACCAGCATGGGCCGCTTCACCACCGGGGTGGCGATCGTGACCAGCGGGGCCGGGGACCAGGCCTGTGGCATGACGATCAGCTCGCTGACGTCGATCTGCCTGGACCCGGCGATCCTGCTGATCTCACTCACCGAGGGCTCTCGGACAACCGACATGGTCACCGGGACCGGGCGGTTCGCCGTCTCGATCCTCGGGGCCCGCCAGGAGGCCATCGCCCGCCGCTTCGCCACCCGCGGTGGCGCGCGGTTCGAGGGAATGGACTGCGAGCACGGCGATTACGGCCTGCCGATGATCAAGGACGCCCTGGTGCAGGCCGAGTGCGACGTCCACAGCGCGCACGACGTCGGCGATCACCGGGTGTTCTACGGGCTCGTGCAGAACCTCCGCTGCCGGGAGGGCGCCGGTCTGGCGTTCTACTCCGGGCGGTTCGGCGACTTCCACGACTTCGGTCACGAAGAGATGCCCTGGATGTTCTGATCCCGCCCTGCCTGCTAGTCCGATCGGGCTACTGAGGACAAGAACTACCCGGTCGAGTGACAGGGCCGGGCTGCGCTGGGCCAACGCGGTTCACCGCCGCCGGGCGGGCAATCGGCGGTGGCGGCCGGCCAGAACGGGATCCGGCGCGGTGCGCTGGGCGGCGCTCGATCAATTCGAGCAGCTCAGCGCTCTGCGCGGGGGAGCGTACGAGACCTCAGCCGACCGGCGAACGTCCCGCACGAGCGAGGGGGCGTTCTCCGGTCGGCACCACGCACGGCCGCACGCCTGGCGGGCCGCACGCGTCGTGCGGGCATACCTTGTGCCCGGAGTGATCGCGGTCCTCCCCCAAATGAAGCCGCGGTACCGCGATTGCCCGCCGGTGGCCTGCTCCTTCGACCTCCCCAAATCCCTCCGGAGGAGCAGGCCACCACCACTTTCCCCGGCCCCACCGGCGATGGTTGCCCGGACAAGTTGAGTCCGCAACCGTTCGCGGCCTGGCCGTCACCCCACCGCTGCGGCTCAGGACTCCAGGGCCAGGAAGTTCCAGCGGGCTCCCGGGGCAAGGCCGCTGAGCGACTTGCCGCAGTTCTGCAGAACCCCGGCGCCGGAGGTGACGTGCTGGGTGCCGGTGTTCAGGTCCCGGTGGAACCGCTGGATCGGGCCGCGCCGCAGCGCCGCGGTGCCCGCCCACTTGTGGACCGTCTGCCCGACCGCCTGCGCGGACCAGGTCGCGTTGTTCAGCGCCAGCCGGGCCAGGGTTTCCTGTTCCGTGCCGGGCATTTCGCCGCGTCCCAGGGTCTCCTCGAAGTCGGCCCAGACCTGCATCGCCCAGGCCTGCGCGGAACGCAGCCTGCTCTCCGCGTTCGCGTACTGCGCGTAGAACTGCTGGGTGTCGACCGCGGCGTTCGGGGTCCCGGTCTTCTCGGCTGCCAGGGCCTTGAGCTCGTCCAGCAGCCGGCGGCCGACGCCGATCGCCCAGCCGGTGTGCGAGATCCCGGCCAGGGTGGCCAGGCCGATGCGGTAGATCGCGCCGCCGCGGTGGGCCCGCCTGGTGGCGGGGTCGAAGGCGTGCGTCTCGGGCACGAACACGTCCTCGCCGGTGTAGTCGATGCTGCCGGTGGAGCGCAGCCCCAGCACGTCCCAGTTGTCGATCAGCGTCGCCTGCTCCTTCGGGAAGGTGCAGATCAGCGCCTGCTCGGTCTCCGCGCACCAGGCCGCCGCGTGGACGTGGCTGGCCAGCGCGATGCCGGAGGCGAACTGCCAGCGGCCGCTGACGCGGAAGCCGCCGTCGACCCGCTTCGCGGTGCCGAACCTGGTGCCCTGCCCGGCCATCAGCGCGAAGCGGCCGCCCGCGACGTCGGGGAACAGCTCCGCCGCGGCGGCGGGGCCGACGTAGGCGGCGGTCGTGCCGGTCACCAGTTGCAGCGCCATGCACGTCCAGGCGACCGATGCGTCCAGGTAGGACAGTTGGGCGACCGTTTCCAGTTGCTGGCGGGGCGAGAACTCGTAGCCGCCGAGTTCGCGCGGGATGCCGATCTTCAGCACGCCGGAGTCGTGCACCGCCCGCACGACCTCGTCGGTGAGGCGGCCGGATTCGTCGCTGCGGTCGGCGTTGTCGGCCAGCAGCGGGCCGAGGGCGGCCAACCGCTGCCGGAGCGGGGTGAACTCGTCGCTGATGTAGAGCTCGGAGGTTTCGGTGGCCATCCTCGTGACTCCTTGCCGAGTTTGCCTGCCATGATCAAGTTCCGGTTTGGCAGCCTATGCTGCCGGCCCGGCCCGTGGTGCCGGCTTCGGCGGGAGACGGCCGAACGTCGTCAATTTGTGACCGCGATCTGCGGCAAGCTGGTAAATTTCCAACATAATCCCCGAATGGGTGAGGCAAATCTTGGCACCTGGCGATATGGTTTGGGCAGGTGCGCACGAAGATGCTGATCGGCAGACTTCCTCGATCCGAATCGAGGATTAAAAAAAATGGGGGCGAGGGATCGGGAATCCGCCAACGCGCGGGTTCCCGGTTGCTCGATGGCCACGGGAGTGGTCTGAAATGGATCTGCTTACGAGGTGTAGCGACCTCCCGTACGAGCAGTTGTGCGAGGAGATCCGGATAGCAGGGCGGGCGCGCAAGGAGGCATTGGGCCGGGGCGCGACCGCCGACGTGCAGGCGGCGGAGTCGGTGCTGGACTGGTTCCTGGACGAACTGGCCGACCGGCTCAGACAGGGGGTACGCCGCGACGAATGGCCGCGGGCCGAACCGGTTCCGCAGTGACCGGCCATTCGTGGTCGGTGCTCGGGACCGCGTCGATGAGCAGTTCGCCGGGGTCCCGGCGCG
This sequence comes from Saccharopolyspora sp. NPDC050389, assembly GCF_040655595.1. Taxonomy (NCBI): domain Bacteria; kingdom Bacillati; phylum Actinomycetota; class Actinomycetes; order Pseudonocardiales; family Pseudonocardiaceae; genus Saccharopolyspora; species Saccharopolyspora sp. NPDC050389. The sequence goes on along the minus strand of NZ_JBFAKG010000005.1, from coordinate 112,799 downwards.
GCATCGCCGGAGACGGCTCGCCGTAGCCGATCAGCAGCCAGGCCTGCGGGTGGGGCACATCGCCGAGCAGCCGGCGCAGGTCGTCACGGATGCCGTTGGCTTCCGCCAGTAGCGGCAGCGGCGTGGCGGCCAACCCGCGCGCGGTGGCGGTCAGCCACACCCGCTGCCAGGCCTGCCCGGCTTCGAGGTCGTTCTCGGGATCGCTGCCCGCCGTGCACAGCACGGCCAGCAGCGGCGCCGGTTCGGCGTCGACCAGCCGGGTGCGGCGCACCAAGCCCGCCAGCGCGTCGTGCTCGGCGGGCTGGACGAGGTGCAGCCAGGCGCCCTCGGCGCGTGCCGCGACCCGCAGCTCGTGCTGGATCGCGGCCGGAACGGAGGTCGGCTGGAGCGGCCGCCGCTGCGTGCGGCGTTCCGGAATCGCTTCGTACAGCGCGATTTGCTCGGCGTCGGGGCGCTGGTGGCCGCCGCTGCGGACCTCCGCCAGCACCGTGGGGGGAGACAGGTGCGGAAGCAAGGTCACGACCGGCCGGACGCCGGCGTGCGTCAACGCGAGCCGGAGGTTCAGCAGCGCCGCGCCGCAGGCCAGGCGCAGCTCGTGGTCGTCGGGATCGGTGGCCGGCAGCCGCCGGGCGGGGTCCACGTGCACCTCGATGGCGTGCGGCAGCAGCCGGAACCGCCACGGCTGGCCGTTGTTCGGCGACGGGGCCAGCCCGGCCAGCTGGATGACCTGTGCGACCTGGTCCGGTACGAGATCGAAAACAGCGGGAAACCGTCGCATGTCGACTCCTCGAAGGCAACGGTGCCAGGGACCGCCGGAGGCGGGCAGAGTCGAACGACCTGCGCGGGATCACGAGGGATGCCGGGCCGGATCGGCGGAGTCGCGGTGCTTCAGGCGGTGTGGCGCGAGTTCAGGCGGGAACCAGGAGCGGCGAGTTGGCTGCGGGCGGTCACCAGGGCGGTGCGGGCGTCGTCGCGGGCTCCCTGGGCGAGGAGGTCGGCGGCGGTGCGGACCGCGTTCGCGGCGTCGGCGGGGATTTCGATCTGCGGGTGCTGGTCGAGGAGGCCGACCGCGCGGGTCAGCTCGCGGTGGGCTCGGTCGGCGGGATTGTGCTGCGCGGTGAGTAAGTCGATCAGTGCTGTGTCCACCGCGTCGCGCAGGGCTGCCTCGGTCGAGGTGTGCGGTACTGCAGTCACGGGGCGGAAGTCTAAGCGCTGCAATGGATGTTCAGCACCCTCCAACATCACCCACATGGGTGGTCCTTGGGTGTCGGGGCCGCGCCATGAACAGGAGCGTTCCGGATCTTGCCGGGCCGGGTGTGGTCAGCGGCGCGCGAAAACGGCAGCATCACCGCGACCTGGAGTTGCACCCGGACGGTGGGACTTTCGCCCCTTGAACCCTCCGGAAGCGGTGGTACTCACGGAAATGTGGCCGCATCGAACCGCGCGGGGGAGTCTGTCATGGACGGTGTCGTGAACAATTCGCTGGATGCGTGGCCGACCGGTGCGGGCGGGCGCCGACTGGTCAAGGTCGCCGATCGGCCGTGGGTGCGCGACGAAGTGCAAGGCCTGCGGGATGCCCGGTCCCGCAGGACCGCGGTGAACCTGGCGCTGTTGCGCGCCCCGCTCAACGGCGTGGACCTGGACAGCACGGACCACGCGATGCTGACCTGGCTCGCCGATCGCGACGCCGACATAGTGGCGGGCGTGCACAGCCTGCTGGATCGCGCCCGAGCGGCCCCACCAGTTCCCGACGCGGGAACGGAGCCGATGCGTTAGCGGCCGAATCCGCCTACCACGACCGCTCGTGAGCTAGGACGCCGTCGATGCTTCGCTTTCGGCGCGTTCTTCCAAGCGCCGCATGGCGGTCGCGCGAGCGGAGTGCACGTGGTGCAGGGCGGCTTGGCGGGCCGCTTCGGAGTCGCCCGCGAGCAGCGCGTCGAGGATCCGCTGGTGGTCTTCGCGGGCCGCCTCCACCCGGCCGGGCACCATCAGCGTGGTTTGCATGCCCTGGTGCAGGATCTGCTGCAGGACGCCGAGAGTCTGCTGCAGGAACTTGTTTCCGGCGGCCTCCACGATGGCCAGGTGGAACGCCTCGTCGAGCTGCTGCAGTCGCTCGAAGTCGCGCGGCACCTGCTCGGTGGCTTCGATCATGCTCTGCAGAACGCTCGAAACCCGTTGCAGCGCCTCGGCATCCTGCCGTTCTGCGGCCCAGCCCGCGGCGGGAACCTCGAGCACCTCGCGCATCGCGAACAGCTCGCTGATCGAATGGCGTTGCGTGGCCAGGGCCTCGCGGAGCTCCCGGGCGGTCTCGGGCTCGGCGATGAAGACGCCGCGGCCGTGCACCACCCGCAGCACGCCCCTGGCCTTCAGCGCGCCGATCGCCTCGCGCACCGTCGGCCGGCTCACCCCGAGCAGTTCGGCGAACTCGCGCTCCGGCGGGAGCCGGTCGCCAGGGCTGTACCGGCCCGATTCGATCGCCTGCGTGATCTGCTGCTCGACCTGGTTGGCGACCGACCCCGGCGACAGCCGCTCCCACATGCCCAATCCACCTCCGCGAAACCATTCCTGGCCACGAGTCTACGTTCGGCGTTCTTCCCAGCCGGTGAAGCTGCTCAGGATTCGGCGGTGACGCGGTCGAGCCAGTTCCACATCAGCGCGTTGAACAGCCCGGGCTGGTCGATCTGAAGGTTGTGCCCGGCCACGTCGACCGCGGCGAACGTCGCGCGCGGGTAATGCGGGAGCAGCGCGAACTGATCGAGATAGCCGACCGCGCCGTCCTGTCGTCCGGTGAGGACCAGCGTCGGGCGGTCGAACGGCGCGCCGCCCTCGGGGTCTTCGGTGAGCTCCCAGCGCAGCCGGATGCGGCTGATCGCTTCGGCGTCGGCGAGGTCGACGCCGGTCAGGATCTCCTCGCGGAACCGGCGCACCGTTTCCGGCGTGTGCACGACCACGTTGTCCCTGACCAGCTCGGCGAGCCTGTCGTCCAGCGAGTCGAGCAGTGCCGGATCTGGGCGGAGCACCTGGTGTTCGGGCACCGTGCGTTCGGCGTGCTCCAGCTTGGTGCCCACCGGGCAGATCAACGCCAGGCCGAGCACCTGCCCGGGGCGGGACCGGGTGAGCGCGCGGGCGAGGTAGCCGCCGTAGGACTCGCCGACCAGCAGGAACGGCACGTCGCCGATGGTGTCGTCCACGAAGTCCCGCACGGCGGCGAGTAGATCGTCGGAGCTCGAGAAGGAGGCTGGTGCGGGCGTTTTGCCCATGCCGGGCAGGTCCGGGTACAGCCGCCGGTATCCCGTGCGGTCGGCGAAGACCGGCTCCAGGCAGCCGAGCACCAGGCGGTGGTCGGGCCCCCAGCCGTGCAGGGCCAGCACCGGGGTTCCGGCGCCCCGCTCGACGTGGTTGAGGCGCACGGACGTGCGTTCGGGCATAGTTGGGTCCTCGGTGATCTGGAGACTGCGCTTCGGATGCGCACCCTGCCAGCGGGCACCGACGATCCCGATCTCCACGTCGTAGTCGAGGCGTCACTCGACGGAGTTGAGTAACCCTACTCAGGATCGCTGTGCGCTCGGCGTTATACGGTCGCTCGGGTTTAGGGGGTCCTTTCAGAATGCGGCGTTAGCCGCATGCGGTGTGGGACTCAGCTCGCACCGCCGCGGGTTCTCAGACGTCGTCTGGCGAGGACAGCCCCGATGCCGCGTATTGGTCATACGTAAGTCGGGGATCCCACAGCCAGGCGGCGGCCGTAACTCCCGCCGGGGGGCCGCTACCCGCACCGCTACGCAAAACGAGTTTGCAACCGTCCTCAGGGAGGGCCGACTACATGAGCGCGCACTTGGCCGGGGTTGCCGTGCACCTGCCGGAGCGGGAGGTCGGCACCGCGGAGGTGGAGCGGCGGATCGCGGCGGAGAGCGCGGCGTTCCAGCCCCCGGCCGGGATCATCCGGCGGCTGACCGGAATCGAGTCGCGGCACGTGCTCGGCGACGAGGAGCAGGCCTCCGACCTGGCCGCGGCCGCCGCGCGCAAGCTGCTCGCCGAGACCGGCACCTCGGCCGACGACGTCGATCTGCTGCTGTTCGCCTCGGCCAGCCAGGACATGGTCGAGCCCGCCACCGCGCACATCGTGGCCGCCAAGCTGGGCCTGCGCTGCCCGGTGATGGACGTCAAGAACGCCTGCAACAGCGTGCTCAACGGCATCGAGGTCGCCGACGCGCTGATCGGCGCGGGCCGGTACCGGCGGGTGCTGCTGGTCAGCGGCGAGTCGCCGTCGCGGGCGATCCGGTGGAACGTGCCCGACATCGGGACGTTCCTGCGCGCCTTCCCCGGCTACACGCTCTCCGACGCGGGCGCGGCGATGCTGCTGACGGCGGGGCCCGCCGGAGTGCTCGGCAGCGGGTTCAGCGCCGATTCGTCGCAGTGGGACGTCGGCACGCTGCCGTGCGGGGGATCGGCGCATCCGCGCGATCCCGAGTACAGCTACTTCGCGATGGACGGCGGGCGGCTGAAGTCGGCGTTCCTGCGGTTGGGCACCGGCGTGCTGGACGAGACGCTGGCGCGGCTCGGGCTCGGCTGGCAGGACTTCGCCGTCGTGTGCGTGCACCAGGTTTCCCTGCCGTACCTGGATGTTTTCGCCGAGCGGGCCGGAGTTCCCGCCGACAAGCTGGTGGTGACGATCCGGGAGCACGGCAACGTGGCCTCCGCCAGCCTGCCGCTGCAGCTGGCCGTCGCGCAGCAGCTCGGCCGCTGCGGGCCGGGCGACCTGGTGGCGCTGGTGGGCATGGCCGGCGGGGTCAGCCTGGGAATCGTGGTGATCCGGCTGTGAGCGGGCTGTGGGTGGTGGTGCCCGCCTACAACGAGGCGACCGGCATCACCGCGACGCTGGAAGCGCTTGACGCGCAACGAGATTCTGACTTCAACCTCGTCGTGGTGGACAACGATTCGACGGATGCGACGGCGGACGTCGTCGCGGGCTTCGGCCGGACGCGCCCGTGGGTCCACCTGGTGCACGAGCCGGAGAAGGGCACCGGCGCGGCCGCGGACACCGGCATGCGCTTCGCCGCGGAGCAGGGCGCGGTCCATTTGGCCCGCACCGACGCCGACTGCCTGCCCGCGCCGGACTGGACCCGGCGGATCAACGCGGCGTTCGCGTCGGGATTGCGCATGGTGGCCGGGCAATTGCTGCCGCGCACCGACGAGGGCGTGCCCGCCTGGCAGCGGTCGCTGCTGGTCGGCGCCGTCGAGGTGGCCAGCGCGTTCGGCAAGATCCGGCCCGGCAACCGCGATCCGCGCTACCGGGGCCCGTACGTGATGGCGCCGGGCTGCAACATGGCCATCACCAGCGAGCTCTACGCGCAGGCGGGCGGATTCCCGCGCACCAAGATCGAAGACGTGCACGAGGACCGCGCCCTGGTCAACGCCGTGCGGCTGCTCACCGCCGACTACGGGCTGCGGCGGGACGTCGTGGTGCGCGGCTCGGTGCGGCGGGTGCGCGCCTGGGGACTGCTGAAAACCCTTGCCTGGTACGCGGATCACCGCTACCGGCCCGAGCTGGTGGACATCAGGTGACCGCTGCGAAGTGGGAGCGGCGGGTGCAGCTCGGCGCGCACCCGCTCGCGTATCCGCTGGTGCGCGGCATCGGCCGGATCGGGCCGGTGGTGCGGGTGCCGCGCGTCGGCGTGGTGGTCAGCGAAGCCGCGCTGGCCCGCGAGGTGCTCACCGACACCGAGGGCTTCACCAAGACCGGGCCGGGTTCGCCGGCTGACCTGTGGACGCCGGTGGTGGGGCCGTCGGTGCTGCTGAACATGGAAGGCGGCGACCATGCCCGGCTGCGCCGGAAGCTGTCCGGGCTGTTCACGCCGCGCTTCGTCGAGCAGCTGTGCACGCGCGTGGCGGCGGAGCCGATGGCGGCACTGCGCGCGGAGCTGACCGCGGGGCGCGCCGTGGATCTCGTGCCGGTGGTGCGAGATCTGGCCGGCGCGGTGATCTGCGAACTCGTCGGCCTGCCGGCCGACCGGGCGGGCTTCGCCCGGGCCTTCGCCGCGGCGACGGCGGTGACTTCGATGGTGCGGCTGGGGCGTTCGCGGCTCGCTCCGGCGCAGGTGGCGCGCGGGCGGAAAGCGTTGTCGGAGTTGACCGGACCCGCCGCCGAGGCGTTCGCGCACGGCGACCCGGAGTCGGTTCCGGGACGGATGCGCGAGCTCGGCCTGTCCGAGCAGGAGGCACTGGGCGCGGTGGCGGCGTTCGTGCTCACCGGCACCGAAACGCTCGTCTCCTACGTGCCGCGGCTGATCGCCCTGGCGCACGACACCGGCTGGCTTCCGCGGCTGGTCGCCGAGCCCGAGCGCGCCGACGACGTGGTGTCGGAGGCCCTGCGGTTCACCGTGCCGTCGCCGGTGATGCTGCGCAGCGTCGCCGCCGAGCGCACGGTCGGTGCGGTGCGGGTGCGGCCGGGGGATCGGGTGGTGATCGCGACGATCTCCGCCGCGAAGAGCCTCGGCGGCTTCGACCCGGATCGCCCGCATCCGCCGGCGGTGCAGCGGCTCTGGTTCGGGGCAGGCCCGCACTTCTGCCTCGGAATGCCGTTGGCCGCCGCGGAAATCCGGACGGTGCTGGACACCGTGCTCGCCGCGGGAGGCGCGGCCGTCGTGGACCGGAAGGTCGCCCGAGGGGTGCTGATTCCCGCCTACCGGAGCCTGGTGGTGCGCCGTGGCTGATCTTCTCGCGCAAGTCCTTGACGCCGGCCGGCGGCACGGCGACGCGCCCGCGCTGACCGGACCGGCGGGACGCACGCTGACCTACGCGGATCTCTCCCGGCGCGTCACGGCTACCGCGGATCGATTGCGTGACAAGGGTTTTCGTCCCGGCGACCGGATGCTCTTCTCGGTTCGGCCCGGGCCGGAGGCCGTCGTGCTGGCCCTGGGCACGGTCGCGGCGGGCGGCACCGTGGTGTTCATCGATCCGGGCTCCGGCCCGGAGCTGTTCGCCAGCCGCCTCGACCTGGCCCGGCCCGCGTGGGCGGCCGCGGAGTCGCTGCTGTACGCGGCGAGCGCGCCCGGCCCCGGCCGTGCGCTGGCCCGGCGTCGAGGTGTGCTGCTGCCGGACTACTCGTCGCTGCCGGTCCGGCACGTGCGGTCCGGGCCGTGGCTGCCGGGCGTCCCGCTGCGCGCCGTCTCGGCGAAAGCGCTGGCCAAACCGACCGAGCCGTGGCAGAAATGGTCGTCGGCGCCGGACCAGGACGCGGTCGTGGTGTTCACCGCGGGCACCACGAGCGAGCCGAAAGCCGTCGTGCACACCCGGGGTTCGCTCGGCGCGGCGCTGGAGGTGCTCGCGGCCAGGTGCGCGCTCGCGCCCGGCGCGCGAGTGCACACGGATCAGTTCCTGCTCGGCCTGCCGAGCCTCGTGGCCGGTGCGCACTGGACGATGCCGCGCTTCGGATTCTCGCCCACCGCGGACCTTTCCTCGGTGGCGAACGGGCTTTCCGAGGCATCCCACACCTTCTTCGTGCCGGCGGATCTGGCCGCGCTGCTCGACGCCGCCGAGCGCGGGGAGGTGGCCCTGCCGAGTTCGCTGCGCCAGGTGTGGCTCGGTGCCGCTCCGGTGCTGCCTCCGCTGCTGCGTCGGGCCGAGGCGGCGCTTCCCGGCGTCGAGTTCCTGGCGATCTACGGCATGACCGAGATCCTGCCCATCGCGGTGGCCTCCGCCGAGGAGAAACTCGCCCACGACGGCGACCTGCTCGGGAAACCGCTGCCCGGGGTCCGCGCGCGCGTCGCCGACGACGGTGAGCTGCTGGTTTCCGGGCCGAACATGTGCCGCGGATACCTCGGCCGGCCGCCGTTGACCGAGCACGCGACGGGCGACCTGGCGCGCATCGAGGACGGTTCGATCGTGCTGGTCGGCCGGAAGAAGGACATGATCCTGCGCGGCAAGACCAACGTGTACCCGGGCCTTTACGAGCCGTCGATCGCCGCGCTGCCGGGCGTCGAGGGCGCGGCGATGATCGGCGTGCCGGACGAGATCGGCGACGAGCGGATCGTGCTCGTCGTGGCCGGAACGCGGCCGGGACTCGCGGAATCGGTGCGCGCGGAGCTGCCGCAGCTCATCGACGCGGCGGCGCTGCCGGACGAAGTCGTCGTGGTGGCGGAGCTCCCGGTGTCCGGGCGAACCCGGAAGCTGGACCGGGACGCGCTGCGGAAGATGCTGGCGGGATGAGGATCGCGGTGACCGGCGCGACCGGCTTCGTCGGCAACGCGGTGCGCCGTGCGGCCGAAGCCGAAGGCTGGGAGGTGCACGCCTTCGGCAGGCGGACGGGCGTTCGCCACTGGGACATCGCTAGCGGCCCGCTCGCGGATCCGCCCGAGGTCGACGCGGTCGTGCACGCGGCCGCGGCGGTCGCCGACGAGACGGCGTCGGCGACGATGTGGCGGACCAATGTGGACGGTACGCGGCACGTGGCGGACACCTTCCCCGGCGCGCGCCTGGTGCACATCTCGACCGCGAGCGTCTACGACCCGTTCACCGCGACGGTCGATGCCGACGAGACGGCGGCTCCCGTCGCCCGATACCTCAACGCCTACGGCGAATCCAAGGCCGCGGCCGAACGACTGCTGACCTATCGGCCCAACACCGTCGTGCTGCGCCCGCACGCCGTGTACGGGCCGGGCGACACGACGTTGCTGCCGCGGCTGCTCGACGCGGTCCGGGGTCGGAACCTGGTGATCGTCGGCGACGGCCGCACCCGGCATTCGCTGACGTCGATCGACAACCTCACCAACGCGGTTCTGCTCGCCTGCACGGGAAAACCCGGCACCTACAACCTCGCCGATGCCGAGCCGGTGGCCCTGGAGGACGCACTGCGCGAGATGTTCCGCGAGCGCGGCCTCCAGGTGCGCATCCGCCACCTCCCGGTGCGGCTGGCCTGGAACCTCGCGGCGGTGGCCGAGAACACCTGGCGGCCGCCGAGGCTGGCCCAGCTGAGCCGCTACGCCGTGAGCCACCTCGGGTTCGAGCGCACCCTGGACATCACTGCGGCGCGCCGCGACCTCGGCTACCGGCCGGCACCGACGTCGTTCACCGGGGCGGCCCGGTGGTGATGCGAAGCTCGGCGTAAGACGGGATCAGCACGCCGCGAGCCGGCCGCCGGGACACCACCCGGATCGGCCCGGTTTCCAGGATCGCTTGCAGCAGATGGGAAATCTCCGCCCGGGCCAGCGCGGCGCCGAGGCAGAGGTGCCTGCCGGCGCCGAACCACAGCTGCCGGGTTTCGGGCACGTAGGGCCGGTTGATGTCGAAGCCCCCGACCCGATTGTTGGCGACGTAGGTCAACAGCATCACGCGCTCACCGGCCCGCAGCCGGGCCTTGTCCACGGTCACATCGCTGCTGACGCTGCGCCCGATCAGCGGCGCGGGCGTGGTCACCCGCAGGCCCTCCCGCACGGCGTCGGGCAGCAGCTCGGGCGACTCGCGCAGCTGGTGCTGCTGGCCGGTGTCGTGCAGCAGCGCGACGGTGCGGGCCATCGCGGTGGCGGCGGTTTCGGTGCCAGCCACCATGAGCAGCGCGGCGATCCCCGAGGTCTCCTCCAACGACAGACCCAGCTCCCGGCAGCGGCCCAACAGCGTCTCGGCGGGAGCCTCGGCGAACGCCGTGGGCACGTTGCGGGTGAGGTCGGCGATGATCGGCTTGGCCTGCGCGACGACCTCGGGCGGCAGCTCGGTCGACGCGGCGCTGCCCAGCGCCAGCTTCGCCAGCCGCTCGCCGGTGCCGAACACGGCCCGGTAGTGCTCGTCCTCCGGCGGCAGGTCGAGCCCGAGCAGATCCGCCATCATCCGCCCGACCAGCACCCGCGAGAGATCGGCGAGATCGACCACGCCACCGGCCCGCAACCGCTCCACGGCAGGCAGCAACGCCGGATCGAAAACCCGGCGAACCAGCGGACGGGCGGTGGCATCGGTGAACAGGTCGCGAGCCCGCGAGCGTAGATCGGCGTGCCCGGGCCCGTCGAAGATGCGGTAGACGTAGTCGCCGAGCACCTGAGCCCAGAGGTGCCCGACGCCGCCCTCGCCGAGCAGCGTGAAGTGCGCGCCGTCGTTGAGAATCCGGCGAGCGACCACGGGATCGTTGACCAGCCAACCAAGCTTGGGAACCCGCCGGATGGGACCACCACGAGCGGAGAGCCGAAGCAGCAGGTAAAGAGCGGGCCGGCTGGCCCAAAGCAGCCGAGCCTCATGCCGCTGAGCGGGATCCCGATGGCCGAGCAGTTCGATCACGAGGCCGACTATCGCAGAGTCGTGAGCACTTTGGGTCGCTATAGCAGCCCAAAACACTCACGGCCCCGGACCGGGACCTCAGCAGCCCCACGCGATGCCGAGACCGGTGGCCGGGCGCTGACCGGGGGGAGTGCGCCCGGCCACCGGGCGGTCCGACGCGGTGGAGGGAGGCGCGTCGAACCGGGAGGGTGGCCGGGAGGTGCTTCGGGGGCCAAGCGCCTCCCAGCCACATGGCTCGGTGCCTGTCGAGGGATCGGGGTGAGGCACCGAGCGGGCTTCTACCAGCGGCGCAGTCCTTCGAGGACGCGCCGCTGAAGTTCCAGCGGCGGAACGGGTAGATCGTCGCCTGGATCGTCCGCTTGTCGCTCTGGCGTGGGCTCCGGGGCGGTCTCACGAAGTCGATGCTTTCCGCCTCGGTTGCTACGAGCGGTTTCGGCTTCTATCTGGGCCTTCAGTTGCCACACGGAGGTAGCGCCCGCACTGGCGCCGGCATGTTGCGGCAGATGCGCACGGCTACGCGAAGCTGCCGCCATACCAACGAGGATTACCAGTACTGCCAATGTGATTGAGACGGTGAGCATTGGTCAGCTGATCCCTTCGGTTCTCCGGCCGCGCTTCATCGCCGTATCACCAGCGGAATTCCGGCAAGCAGGTGAGCTTTTTCGTTGCACAGCGGACACGTGCTCCAAAGCCAGGCGAGCTCACTGTTGTCCGCGCGGAGGTGTTCGCCGCAGAGCACGGTGACCGCCATTCCGGTGGGGAATCGACCGGGCGGACGCGATTCGGTGCTCGCGTGCCGCTGTCCAGCGGCCGGTACCCAGCTGAACGGATGCGGCCGGTACATCGCCACCACCACCTCGAGTTGGAAATTCCAAGCTCAATCACCGTCATTCATCACCTGACGAGTTCGGCGCTGCCCGCGATAAAGTCGCTGTCGTTCATCCGCAAGGTGCAGAAGGAGTTGACGTGAGCCACGTTGACCGGGCGTCCGACTTAGCAATCCGGTGGCGCAAGAGCAGCCGCAGCGCGCAGGGCTCGGAGTGCGTTGAGGTAGGCGCCACCGCGGCGTTCGCCGCCATCCGGGATTCGAAGAATCTCGCAGGACCCGCATTGCTGATCGCGCCTGGTGCCTACGCCGCGATGGTTCAGGCGATCAAGGTCGGCCGGTTCGACCAGGCCTGACCGTTCTACCCAAGATTTGCTGCTCCGCCTTGTTTGGGCAGATCAACGACCGTGTGTACTTTGTGTTGCTATAGCAGCACAAAGTACACACGGGCACTGGAGCCAGGCCGTGGGCCGGTCAGTGGTTCGGGACCGCTGCTGTGGCTTCGACTTCTACCGCTAGTTCTGGGGTGGCCAGCGCTGACACGACTATCAGCGAGTGCGTTGGCCAGTCTTCCCTTGGATACCACCTGGTCAGCGCTTCTTGCAGGGCCTTGCGGTAGCCCGCGAGGTGGTCCGTGCTCGACAGCATCGCGAACAGCTTCACCAGGTGTTTCGGTTCCGCACTTGCCGCTTTCAGCAGGTTTTCGATGTTGGTCAAGGCCGCGCGGGTTTGCGATTCCGCGTCGGGGCCCGCCAGCTCGCCGTTCGGTGACGTGCCCACCTGGCCCGAGATGATCAGGAACTCGTGCCCGGCCGGTACCCGGGCCAGGTGGCTGTACTTCCCGATCGGCGGGGCCATGCCTTCCGGGCTCCAGCGCTGGATCATCGTTGTTTCCTCCTCGGAGCCGTCGAGCCGCGGACGATGAGTTCCGGGGCGGGTTCCGTGATGATCTCGTGGCGGGCCGGGCTGCCTTCGAGTTGGCGGAGGATCGCCGCGACCGAACGGCGGCCCAGTTCGCGCAGTGGGAGGCGGACCACCGTCAGCGGCGGTGACAGGTGCTTGGCGAAGAACACGTCGTGCACGGCCACAATGGACAGATCTTCCGGGATTCGCAGGCCCGCTTCGCGCGCCGCTGTCATAGCGCCCACTGCCGCGAGCACGTTGCTGACTACGACGCCCGTCGGCACGGTTCCGCTCGCCAGCAGGCGAGGTAGCGCTGCCGCACCTTCTTCGGGCGTGTGGCCGCCTCGCAACTGCGGGCCGTCTGGTAGTCCGGCCTCTTGCAGTGCGCGCCGCCAGCCTCGCGTGCGCGCTTCGGAGCGGGCCTTCGGGTTGCCCAGCTTGAGGTGTGCGATCGCGGTGTGCCCGAGCTCGATGAGGTGCCGCGTCGCCAGGTACGTCGCATCGTCGTCGTCCAGCGCCACGCTGCCGATCTCGCCGCGCGTGCGGTCATTGACCAGCAGCAACGGGAGCCGGGTGGCCGCGATCTTGGCGATCGTCTCGTCCGCCGTGCTGCTGCCGCGCTGCAGCAGCAGACCGTCGATGCGGTTGCCCCGCACGATGCGCTCGAAGGCCCGGTCGCTGCGCGCCAGCTCGTCGGCGTCGGCGAGCAGCAGGGCATAGCCGGAGGCGCTGGCCTCTTCTTGCGCGCCCGCCATGATCTCGCTGTACACCGGGTTGCTGGTGTCGTGCACCGCCATCCCGAGGATGCCCGACTCCGCGCGGCGCAGCGCCCGCGCGACCTCGTTGGGCGTGTACCGCAGTTGCGCCGCCACCTCCAGCACGCGGTTGCGCGTCTCCTCCCTGATCCGCAGCGTTTCGTCGCCGCGCAACAGGCGTGAGACCACCGCCTGGCTGACGCCGGCGATCCGGGCCACATCGCTCATCTTGGCCCGGCCGGTGACCGGATCGGCGGGTTGACAGCTCTCGGACACGGAGGTAAGCATACCGGCAAGGTAAAACGATTTACCGATCATTTCCGAACAACCCAAGGAGATCGGGACGATGAGGTCCTCGAGCGATCCCGCCGTGCGGTCGAGATCCGTCGGCACCGTCGCGGCGGTGGCCGCGATCGGCGGCTTGCTGTTCGGCTACGACACCGGCGTCATCTCCGGTGGGCTGCTGTTCATCCGCACCGAGTTCGGCCTGTCCGCCCTGATGGAGGGCGTGGTGGTCAGCTCGCTGCTGGTGGGCGCGACCATCGGCGCGCTGGTGTCCGGGCGGCTGGCCGACCGGTTCGGGCGGCGGACCGTGCTGCTGGTGACCGCGGGCGTCTTCGCCGTCGGCGCCCTGCTCGCCGGCCTCGCCCCGGACGCGACCGCGTTGGTGCTCGGCCGCTTCGTGCTCGGCCTGGCCATCGGCCCGGCCTCCGCGGTCGTCCCGCTCTACATCGCCGAGATGGTTCCCGCCGACCGGCGCGGTGCGCTGGTCAACAGCAACCAGCTGATGATCACCATCGGCATCGTGGTGTCCTACGCCGTCGGTTTCCTGTTCGCGCCGATCGAGGGCTGGCGGTGGATGCTCGGGCTGGCCGTCGTGCCGGCGGTGCTGCTCGCCGCCGGCATGGCGGTGCTGCCGGAGACGCCGCGCAACCTCGTCAGCCGAGGGTTCGCCGCGCGGGCCGAGGACGTGCTGCGATCCATCCACGGCAAGGCCGACGTTTCCGCCGAACTCGCCGAGATCGCTGCCGCCGACGAGCGGGACCGGCAGAGCCGTTCGGCGCGCGGCGTGCTGCGCGATCCGGCGCTGCGGCCGATGCTGGTGGTGGGCCTCGGGCTGGCCGTGTTCTCGCAGATCGCCGGCGTGAACACGATCATCTACTTCGCGCCGTCGGTGCTGGAGACCTCCGGTTTCGGCGCGTCCGGTTCGATCCTCGCGCAGGTCGGCGTCGGCCTGATCAACGTGCTGATGACGGTGGTCGCGATGCTGCTGATCGACCGGCTCGGGCGGCGGCCGATGGTGATCAGCGCGTTCGCCGGGATGGGCGTGAGCATGGCGGCGCTCGGCCTGGTCTACCTGCTGCCGAGCCAGAGCGGCCTGGTCGGCTGGTTCGCGCTGATCTGCATGGCCGCCTACATCGGCTGCTTCGCCTTCGGCGTCGGCGCGATCCTGTGGGTGCTGATCGCCGAGATCTACCCGCTGAAGGTGCGCGGCGCGGCGGTCGGCATGGCCACGATGGCGCACTGGCTGGCGAACTTCGTGGTGGCGCTGACCTTCCCGCTGCTCATCGAGAGCGCCGGCGCCACCGCCACGTTCTGGATCTTCGGCGTGGTCTGCGCGGTGGCGACGGTGTTCTGCGTGCGGGTGGTGCCGGAGACGAAGGGGCGTTCGCTGGAGGAGATCTCCGAGACTCGCGAGGAGGCCACCCGATGACGGTGTTGCACGGCATGGCGTGGGGCCACCAGCGCGGAGTCGGCTGCCTGCGGGAGGTTTCGGCCGAGTACGCGCGGCGGCATCCGGAGGTGCGGATCAGCTGGGATTCGCGGTCGCTGCGGGAGTTCGAGGACGTGCCGATCGTCGAGCTGGCCGCCCGGTACGACCTGATCGCGATGGATCACCCGTACGTCGGCCAGGCGCACGCCAATTCCGCCTTGATGCCGCTGGAAGAGCTGCTGCCGGCGCCGTTCTTGGCGCAGCAGTGGGAGAACAGCACCGGCCCGAGCTTCGCGAGCTACACCTGGGCGGGCAGTCAGTGGGCGGTGGCGATGGATGCCGCGGCGCAGGTCTCGGCCTACCTCCCCGAGGCGCTCGACGAGGCGCCGGCGACCTGGGACGACGTGACGGCTTGTCTCGAGGAACTGCCGCGACATCGGACGGTGCTGCCCGCGAACCCGACGCATCTGGTCTGCAGCCTGCTGACGCTGTGCTCGCAGATCGGGGAGAGCGGCTGGCTGGACCGCTCCGGGCTCGATCCGGAGGTGGCGGTGCCCGCGGCCGAGCGGCTGCTGGGCCTGCTGGAGCTGGTCGACGCGCGGTCGCTCGACATCGACCCGATCGACACGCTGACCGCGATGTCCGCCGGTGAAGTGGCCTACTCGCCGGTGGTGTTCGGCTACGTGAACTACGCGCGCGACCACGCGGTCCGCTTCGCCGACATCCCGTCGCCGGATCGTGCGCCCGCTGGTTCGCTGCTCGGCGGCGTCGGCCTGGCGATCTCGGCGAAGTGCGCGGAACCCGTTGCGGCAGCGCGGTTCCTGTCGCACGTCGTGAGCGCGGAGTGTCAGCGCGACGAGTACGCGGCGGCCGGTGGCCAGCCGGGCAACCGGGCGGCGTGGACCGATCCGGCGGTGGACGCGGCATCGGGCGGCTTCTACTCCGCGACGCTGCGGACGCTGGACCGGGCCTTCGTGCGGCCCCGGCACATCGCCTACCCGGTGGTGCACCGCCGGGTAGGCGAGGAGATCCACCCGCTGGTCCGGCGCGGGACGACGGCCGGGGAGATCGTGCGCCGGTTCAACGAGGTCTGCGCGGCGACGTACGCGGAGCTGGAGCCATGACGACGCTCGCCGAGCTGGTCGCCGCAGCGCACCGGACCTTCGCCGCGCGCCCGGCCGTCGGCGCGCTGACCTTCGGCGAACTGGGCGCGCAGGCTCGGGCGGCGGCGACGGCGTTGCGGCGGCTGGGCCTGCGGCCGGGCGATCGGGTGCTGATCGCGCTGGACAACCGGCCGGAGGTGCTGGCGCTGGAACACGCGCTGTGGCTGGGCGGATTCGTGCGCGTCGCGGTGAGCACCCGGTTGCACCCGGCTGAGATCGCCGCGATCGCCGACGACTGCGGGGCCGCTGCGATCGTGACCGAGCTCGACGTGCCGGGGCGCCGGGTGATCGCGCCGGGCGCGGATTTGTTCACCGGCCCGGCCGACGACTTCGAACCGCGCCGCGACCCGGACGAGCTCGTCGCGCTGATGTACACCTCGGGCAGCACGGGACGGCCGAAGGGCGCCCAGGTGACCAGCGGCGCGTGGGTCGCCATGGTGGAGGCGATGTGGCAGGAGCTGCCGCCGATCGGGCCGGACGACGTCGTGCTGCACGTCGCGCCGATGAGCCACTTCAGCGGCTCCGTCGGCTCCGCCTACACCCTGGCGGGCGCGGCGGCGGTGCCGCTGACCAGGTTCGATCCCGTCGAGGCGCTCGCGGCCATCGACCGGCACCGGGTGACCGCCGTGACGCTCGTGCCGACCATGCTCGAACGGCTCGCCGAGGTGGTCGACCGGCCGACGAGCCTGCGCGCCGTCGTCTACGGCGCGGCCCCGATCTCGGTCCCGGCGATGCGACGCGCGCAGCGGGCGCTCGGGACCGTGCTGTACCAGTTCTACGGCCTCAGCGAAGCACTCGCGCCGCTCACCGTGCTCTCCGCCGCCGACCACGCTGCCGGTCAGGTGCTCTCCTCCATAGGGCGGCCGGTCGATTCGGTGGAACTGTCCATCTTGGACGGTGAGATCGCCGTTCGCGGGCCGCAGATCATGCCCGGCTACTGGGGCGGCGAGCCGCTGTGGGACGGCTGGTTCCGCACCGGCGACCTCGGTCGCGTCGACGACGCCGGATACGTCCACCTGGCCGGGCGGCGCAGCGAGCTGATCGTGACCGGCGGCTTCAACGTCTACCCGGCGGAGGTCGAGCAGGCCATCGCCGCCCTCGACGGCGTCGCCGAGGTCGCAGTGCTCGGCGTGCCGGACGCGCGCTGGGGCGAGGCGGTTTCCGCCGCCGTCGTCCGCAGGCCCGGCGCCGAAGTGTCCGAAGAGGACGTTCGGCGGGCCTGTGCGCAGCGGCTCGCCGGGTACAAGAAACCCCGGCGCGTCGTGTTCCTGCCCGAGCTGCCGCAAATCAGCATCGGAAAGCCCGACCGCAAGCGGCTCCGCGCCGCCTTCAGCTGACCCCGAAACCCGAAAGGCAGGTGCGAAGTCATGCCGGAGCAGGCATTGCAGGGGATCCGCATCCTCGACTTCACCCAGATGATGCTCGGCCCCTACGGCACCCAGCTGCTGGCCGATCTCGGCGCCGACGTCATCAAGGTGGAGCGGCTCGACGGCGAATGGGAGCGCGGCCTGCAGCTGCAGGGCGACCTCGTCGGCGGCGACTCGGCGGCGTTCCTGGCGATGAACCGCAACAAGCGGTCGGTGGCCGTGGACCTGCGCTCCGAAGCGGTGCGCGACGCGCTGCTGGAGATCGGCAAGACCTGCGACGTGGTGGTGGAGAACTTCCGGCCCGGCGTGCTGGCCCGCCGCGGCCTGGGATTCGAGGACTTCCGCCGCGTCAAGCCGGACATCATCTACTGCTCCGGCTCGGGCTGGGGCCAGGACACCCGCTACGCCAGGGAGAACCGGCCCGGCCAGGACCTGCTGATCCAGTCGATGTCCGGCCTCGCCGCCAACGGCGGCCGGGCGGGCGACCCGCCGACCCCGGCCGGCACCGCGATCGTGGACGCGGCCACGGCGCTGAACCTGGCCAACGGCATTCTCGCCGCCCTGGTGGCCCGGCTGCGCCACGGCGTCGGCCAGCGCGTCGAGGTGGACCTGTACTCGACGGCGATCTCGTTGCAGTGCCAGGAGATCTCGTCGATGGTCAACCAGCGCGCGGAGTTCTCGCGCTCGGCCGAAGGCGTCGGCCAGGCGTGGCTGGACGCGCCGTTCGGGATCTACCGCACCGCGGACGGCTGGCTGGCCGTGGCGATGGCGCCGCTGGACGTGGTCGGCCCGCTGTTCGGCGCGCCGCAGGTCGCGGAGCTGGACGCCTGGGCGGATCGCGACGAGGTCAAGCGGATCCTGGAAGCCAGCACCGCGCAGCGGCCCACGCAGGACTGGCTGGACGCGCTGCTGCCCGCGGGCGTGTGGTGCGCGCGGGTGCGCAGCACGAAGGAAGCGGTGGACGAGCTGCGGGCGGACGGCTCGGACCTGATCGTGCGCACCCGGCACGCGAAGGCCGGGGACATCGAGCTGATCGGCTGCCCGATCCGGCTGTCGGAAACGCCGTGGCAGCTGCGCTACGCGCCGCCGGCGGTGGGGGAGCACACCAGCGACGTCCTCGGCGAGGTGCTCAGCGCCGAGCAGATCGAGCAGCTGCGCACGGACGGAGCCGTGGCATGAAGGTGCACGAGAACCTGGTGGAAACGCGGCAGGACGGCGTGGCCGTGTTGCGCATCGACCGGGAAAGCGCGCTCGGCGCGCTGTCGCGCGGCATGGTCGAGGCGCTGGGCGAGTACCTCGTGCGCCTGCGTTCGGACGACGAGGTGCGGGTGCTGGTGCTCACCGGCACCGGGCGAGGGTTCATCGCCGGGGCGGACATCAACGAGTACTCCGGCGTCAGCCGCACCGCCTTCGACGACTACCAGAAGCTCTCGCGCGGCGTGTTCGACCAGCTCGCCGCGCTGCCACAGCCGACGATCGCGGCGGTCAACGGCTACGCGCTCGGCGGCGGCTTCGAGGTGGCGCTGTGCTGCGACTTCATCGTCGCCTCCGCCGCGGCCCGGTTCGGATTGCCGGAGGTGTCGCTCGGCCTGCTGCCCGGCGGTGGCGGCACGGTGCGGTTGCCCCGCGCGGTCGGCGCGCGGGTCGCGAAGGAACTGGTTCTCACCGGTCGCCGGATGAAGCCCGACGAGGCGCAGCGCCTCGGGCTGCTCACGGCGCTGGTGGAGCCGGACGAGCTGGTCCCGCGCGCGGTGGAGCTGGCGACGACGATCGCCGGGCAGGCGCCGCTGGCGGTGCGGGAGGGCAAGCGGCTGGTCGACGACGGGCTGGAAACCGGGCTGGCCGCCGCGCTGACCCGCGAACAGCAGGTGTTGTCCTGGCTCTACACCACCGATGATGCACGGGAAGGCGTAGCGGCGTTCCTGGAGAAGCGATCGGCGGTGTTCCGTGGCCACTGACCTCAAACTGCGAAACGACCACCTGGCGGTGCGGTTGACGCCCGACCGGGGCGCGGACATCACCGCGCTGACCGATGCCCGCACCGGCGCGCAGCTGCTCTACCGCACGCCGTGGGCGGATTCGGCCCGACCCGGGCCGTGGGCGCCGGAATCCCGCCAGTCGTGGCAGGCGTTGTACCAGGGCGGTTGGCAGCTGTTGTGCCCCAACGCAGGCGACGCGTCGAACGTCGCGGGCGGCACCTGGGGATTCCACGGCGAGGCGTGCTTGCTGCGCTGGGAGGTCGAGGAGTCCACTTCGGACTCCGCGGTGCTTTCGGTGCGGTTGAGCCAGGCGCCGCTGCGGATTCGCCGCCGCGTCGAGCTGGCCGCATCGGTGCTGCGGGTGGAGGACACGTTCCACAACGAAAGCCCCGATCCGGTTTCGGTGGCGATCGTGCACCACCCGGCCTTCGGCGCGCCCCTGGTGACGCCGGGGACGCGGATCGCGTCGGGCGCGCAGAAGCTCACGGTGGATCCGACGTCCGGCCTGGAACCCGGCGCGACGCTCGCGTGGCCCGTCCAGGCGCTCTCGACGCTGCCACCCGGCGGCCCGGGGCAGGCCGCGCTCGCCTACTTCGAGGACTTCACCGAGCACTGGGTGTCGATCACCAGCGCCGACGGCGACCTCGGCGTGGCCATGGCGTGGAACGGCGACGTGCTGCCCAACGCCTGGCTGTGGTTCGAGGGCAACGCGACACCCGGATTGCCCTGGTACCGCACGGAATACGTCTTCGCGGCCGAGCCCGCCTCGACGATCCCGGCGGGCGGCGTCGAGCGCGCGAAGGCGAGCGGCGGGAACCTCGTCGAGATCGGCCCGCGCGATTCGGTGTCCACCGCGGTGTGCCTGGCGGTGCACCACGATCCCCGCCCGGTCACCGGCATGGACCTGGCCGGCCGGATCACGTTCGAAGGAGACGACCAATGACGTTCGACGGCAAGACCGCACTGGTTTCGGGCGCGGGCAGCGGAATCGGCGCGGCGACGGCGCGGCTGCTGGCCGAACGCGGCGCGGCGGTCGGCGTGACCGACCTCGACGGCGACGCGGCGGCCTGGGTGGCGAAGGAGATCACCGCCGCAGGCGGCACCGCGACGGCGGCGGCCTGCGACATTCGCGACGCGGGCTCGGTGGAGTCTGCGGTGCGCGCGGTGGCCGGCGAACTCGGCGGGATCGACGTGCTCGTGCAGTGCGCGGGAATCGTGAAGTACGGCCAGGTGGTGGATTCCCCGGAAGCCGACTGGGACGCGGTCGTGGAAACCAACGTTCGGGGCCTTTTCCTGCTGGCCAAGCACGTGATCCCGGTGATGCGCACGCGCGGCGGCGGAGCGATCATGTCGGTCTCCTCGGCGCAGGCGTTCGCGAGCCAGCCGCTGGTGGCGAGCTACTCGGCGAGCAAGGCGGGGCTGGTGGCGCTGACGAAGACGATGGCGATCGACCACGGCCCGGACGGCATCCGGGTCAACTGCGTGGCGCCGGGCTCGGTGCGCACGGCGATGCTGGAGGACAGCGCCCGCCAGTTCGCCGGCGGCGACACGGAGCGCGCGTTCGCGGAGTGGGGCGGCCAGCACCTGATCGGCCGGGTGATCGAACCGGAGGAGGTGGCCTCGGCGATCGCCTTCCTGGCATCCCCGGACGCCAGCGCGATCACCGGCACGACCCTCCTCGTAGACGGAGGCCTGACGGCCCGCCTCGCGGTCTGACCGCCGGGGACATCGCGGGGCCCGTGAGTGTTTAGTTGCTGTTTTGGAACGTGGTGTTTGAAGCGAACGGACCGTTCGTCTCGCCTACCGAGGCGAACGGTCCGTTCGCTTCACATCGGCAGCCCGGGGCCCACGTCAGGTGAATGGAGTGAACGGACTGTTCGTCTCGTCTAGCGAGGTGAACAGTCCGTTCACTTCACACCAGTTGGCGAGGTAGAACCAGGCCACTCCGCTGGGGTAGCCACCGGAACCGCCAGGTAGAACGAGTTCCAAAACAGGCTTGATAGCCACTAAAAACACGCACGGGTCACAGGTGGGCGAGCAGCGAGGCGACGAGGGCCGCTCGCTCGGGTAGGGAGGCCGCGACGATCTGCTCGTCCGGGGCGTGCGCGCCGCGGCCGACCGGACCGAGGCCGTCGAGGCTGGGGACCCCGAGGGATCCCGTCAGATTGGTGTCCGCCGCCCCCGAGGCCGGCCGGCCCGAGACCTCCTGCCCGACCGCCCGTGCCGCGCGGGTCAGCGCCTCGATGAGCTCGCCCGACTCCGGCTCCGTCCACACCGGACGGCTGGTGAGGATGTCCGCAGCGACGGTGGTGCCGGGGCGGATCGGGCTCAGGGCTTGCAGGGCGGCCAGCACGGAGCGTTCGGTCGAGGTGTCGGTGAATCGCATGCCGATCTCGCACCACGCCTCGCCCGGGACCACGTTGGTCCGGCCGCCGCCCGCGATGGTGCCGACGTTGCACAGCATGTCCGGGTGAGCGGCGGCGATCCGGCGCACGGCCAGCAACTGGTCGATCAGCTCCTCGATCGCCGACGCGCCGTCCTCCGGCGCCAGCGCCGCGTGCGATTCCCGGCCGGTCACGTGGATGCGCGCGCGGGTGCTGCCCCAGCGGGCGGTCTTCACCGCGCCGTCCGGGTGCGGCGGCTCGAAGCCGAGCGCCGCAACCGCGTTCGCACAGTGCTCGGCGACCAGTTCGCGCGCCGATGGCGACCCGACCTCCTCGTCGGCCACCACGATCATCGTGATCGGCCGGTGCTCGGCCCGGGTGAGCAGTTCCAGCGCGGTTTCGAAGACGACGAGCCCACCCTTCATGTCGTAGACACCCGGCCCGTGGATGCGGCCGTCCCGCTCCAGCCACGGCACCGCGCCGTCGAGCGTGCCGGCCGGCCACACCGTGTCGTGATGCCCCAGGCACAGGATCGGCCGCTCGCCTTGCCGGCCCCCGGTGCCGGGGAAGTGCGCGAGCAGGTTCGCGCCGGTGGCGTGCGCGCGTCGTTCGGTGCGGGCGCCGAGCTCGGCGTAGCGCTGCTCCAGCAGGTCGAGCAGGGCGTCGAGCGCGGGCGCGTCCCCGCTCGGCGTCTCCAGCCGGACGTAGCGGTGCAGCCGGTCACGCATCCGCGCGGCGTCGGCGGCCGGGGCATCGATCAACGCATCAGTCACAGATACGGAACGTATAACGCGAAGTTTCGTGCGGCAACCCTGTTGACAAAATGGAACTGTCGAATCATCTTGTCGAAGTTACGTTTCATATGTTCGGTTGCAGCGGGTGTTCATCCCGATGCGCCGGGCGAGGAGGAGTCGTGGGGCGCGGACCGGAATCGGCTGTCCTGGCCGGCGACTTCGTCGTGCAGGACCTGGACACCGCCGAGCTGCAGCGGCAGGCCGCCGCGCTGTACCGGCGCGTCTTCGGTTACCAGAATCCCGACGTCGGGCTGAGCCCGCCGCTGCTGACCGGGCTGCTGCGCAACGGCGGCTCCGCCGTCGGCGCTGTCGCCGCCGACGGCACCTTGCTCGGCTTCGCCTACGGGATGCGAGGCGGTGACGGCGAAGGCATGTACCACTACTCGCAGGCAGCGGTCGTCGCGCCGGAGAGCCAGGGCCTCGGGCTGGGCCGCAGGCTGAAGCTGGCGCAGGCGGTCGTCGCGCGCGAAACCGGCATGCGCTTCATGCGCTGGTCCTACGACCCGCTGATCTCCCGCAACGCGCATTTCAACCTGGACGTCCTCGGTGCCCGGGGCCGCTGGTACGTCGACGACTTCTACCTGCACGAGCGCTCGGACCGGGTGGTCGTCGAGTGGGATCTCGAACGGCCGCCCAGCCCGGCCGCGACGACCGGCCCGAACCCGCCCGCCACCCGCGCCGACTGGGGCCGATGCCGGCACCGGGGCGCGCACGGCTGGCTCGCGCTGCCGACCGATCCGACGCTGCTGGACCCGGCCGAGGACGCCGAGGTGCGTGCCGCGGTGCGCGCGGGTTTCCACGAGTTCCTGGCACGGGGGCTCGTCGCCCGGTCCTGCCGCCAGGTCTCGGCGGAGACCTCGGTTTACTGGTTCGCCCCACCGGCCGACGATCGGAGCCGAACGTGACCGCCCGCAACGCCAACCGCGACCTCGCCAGCCCCCGCCAGCGCTTCGACGCGCGGGTGCAGCGCCGCTCGGCGGCCGTCCTGCAACAACGCGTCGTCGAGCAGGAGATCCGGTCGCTGGACGCGGTGATGGCGTCGATCGGCCACGACGGATCGGTGGAGCGGGCCGCCGCACTGGTGGTGGGCGCCCGCCGCCGGTTCATCCTGGGCGCGGGCAAGTCCTTCGGCTACGCGTGCCTGCTGGCCGCCGATCTGGGCGCGTCGCTGTCGAACGTGACCACCATCGACGGCCGGATCGTGCAGGCCATCGACGTGCTGACCGAGGTGCGCTCCAGCGACGTGCTGGTCGTCTTCTCGCTGCGCCGCTACCGCCGCGAAAGCGTCGAGGTGGCCCGCCAGTTCGCCGCCGCAGGCGGCGCGCTGGTGGTGGTCACCGACGCCGAGGACGCGCCGCTGGCCGCGGTCGCCGACGCGATGATCGTCGTGCCGACCGAGAGCGCGTCCTATTCGGACTCGCCGACCGCCGTCGCCGCCGTCGCCCACGTGCTGGCCACCCTGACCACCGCGAGCGCCAAGGGCGCCCAACGCCGCCTCGGCGAGCGGGACCGCTTCTCCCGCTCCCTGGGGATCTACCTGGACGAGGCCGACAACCCCGAATCGGAGAACCCGTGAAGATCGACAGTGCGACGCTGCACCGCGTTCGGCTTCCGCTGAAGCACAGCTTCCAGACCAGCTCGCACCGCAAGAACCACCTGGAGCACATCCTGGTGCGGCTCGTCGACGAGACCGGCGCGGTGGGCTGGGGCGAGATCGCCTCGCCGTCCGACCCGTTCTACGCGCCGGACACCGTCGAGACCAGCTGGCTGATCGCCACCGAGTACCTGCTGCCCGCCATCCTCGGCCGCGAGGTCGAGCACCCGAGTCGGCTCGCCGAGCTCTACGGGAAGGTGCGTGGGAACCGCTTCGCCGCCGCCGGCGTCGACGCCGCAGGATGGGCGCTGTGGAGCGGGCTGAACGGCGTGCCGCTGGCGAAAGCGCTTGGCGGCGACCGGGAAACCGTCGTGGCCGGGGTGTCGCTGGGCATCGAGCGCACCATCGACGAGCTGCTCGAACAGGTGCGGCGGCAGGTCGACGCCGGGTATCCGCGGGTGAAGCTGAAGATCGCGCCGGGCTGGGACGTCGAACCGGTGAAGCAGGTCCGCGCCGCGTTCCCGGCGCTGAACCTGCACGTCGACGCCAACGGTGCCTACCTCGACATCCCGGAGCACCGGGCGGCGCTGCGGGAACTGGACAACTTCGAGCTGGCCATGATCGAGCAGCCGTTCGCGCCGCGCGCGCTGCTGCCGTCCGCGCAGCTGCAGGAGAGCATCGAAACCCCTGTGTGCCTTGACGAATCCGTCGACACCCTGGACGATCTGCGCACCGCGATCGCGCTGCGGGCCGGGCGGATCCTCAACATCAAGGCTTCCCGGATGGGCGGGCTGACCGCCGCGGTCGCCGCGCACGACCTGGCCCGCGACGCGGGCTGGCCGGTGTGGTGCGGCGGGATGCACGAGTTCGGCATCGGCCGCATCGCCAACGTCGCGCTGTCCAGCCTGCCCGGTTTCACCCTGCCGTCGGACGTTTCGGCGTCCGACAAGTACTACGCCCGCGACGTGGTGATCCCGCCGCTGGTCGCGCAGCACGGGGCGGTCGCCGTGCCCACCACCCCGGGGCTAGGCGTCGAGGTCGACGAGGACTTCATCGCCCAGCACAGCCACCAGACCCACAGAAAGCACTCCTCATGAGCAATGTGGACAGTGCCGACGCCTCGCCGGGCGCGGATGCCCCCGCCGGACGGTCCCGCGTCCGAACCCTGACCATCACCTCCAGCGCCATCACGGGACTCGTGCTGTCCGCGGCCGTCGGACCGTTCGCGCAGGCGC
This sequence comes from Saccharopolyspora sp. NPDC050389, assembly GCF_040655595.1. Classification (NCBI taxonomy): domain Bacteria; kingdom Bacillati; phylum Actinomycetota; class Actinomycetes; order Pseudonocardiales; family Pseudonocardiaceae; genus Saccharopolyspora; species Saccharopolyspora sp. NPDC050389. The sequence continues at coordinate 87,825 of NZ_JBFAKG010000005.1, read as the reverse complement.
CGACGCTGTGGGGCCTGGTGCCGATCGTGCTCTACGCCGTGCTCGCGCTCCTCGGCATGGACATCATCGTGGCCACCGTCGTGGCGGTGATCTCCGCGTTGCTGATCATGCTGCCGACGCCCGCCGCGGTCGGCGAGCTGCTCGGCGAATCGCTCGGCGAACAGGTCACCGTGATCGGCCTGGTGATCATGCTCGGCGCCGGTGTCGGCGAGATCCTGCGCACCACCGGCATCGCGGCGACCATCGTGCGCGGCGTGATGCGCGTGGTCGGCGACCGCAGCCGCACCGCCGCGACGCTGGGCGTGATGGTCTCCTGCCTCATCCTCGTCGCCAGCCTCGGCACCCTCGCCGGCGCGCTGGCCATCGCCGCTCCGCTGCTGCTGCCGATCGTCGCCCGGCTCGGCTTCACCCGCTCCGCGACCGCCTCGATGATGTTCATCGGCGGCTGCGCCGGTCTCGCACTCGCGCCGTTCGCCGGCTCCAACGTCGCCATCATGAGCGCCGCCGAGGTCGGCTACCTGCAGTACCTGCTGTACGGGGCGGGGCCGCTGGCGGTGCTGTCGCTGGTCGCCGGGCTGCTGATCGTGCCGTGGATGCAGCGGCGCACTGCGGGCACCGGCGACGAGTACGACCCGGCCGATCTCGGCGCCACCGACGAGGAACCAGTGCGCGGCAGCGGCCGTGCGACCGCGGCGTTCGGCATCGCCCTCGTCGCCAGCGTCGCGTACGCGATCGTCTCGGGTGCCGGCACCACCTTCCCGCTGCTCGCGCTGCCGGTGCTGGGCATCGTGGCCGGGCTGGCCGGCGGGCTCGGCCCGACGCAGATCGCCGCCCAGATGTACCGCGGCGCGGCGGGGCTGGTGAACGTGTTCCTGCTGTTCTGGCTGCTGGCGGTGCTGTTCGCCGCGATCGACGAGCTGCAGCCGTTCCAGGTCGTACTCGACACCTACGGCGCCGACCTGCAGGGCCTGCCGCCGTTCGTGTTCGCGCTGGTGATCGCCGCGCTCGGCTGGGTCGGCGTGCCCGGCGCCACCGCCGCGCAGGTGGTGTTGCTGGACAAGGTCTTCGGCGAGCTCGCGGCGAGCGTCGGGGTCACCACCGGAGCTTGGGTCGTGGTGCTGCTGTTCGCGTCCAAGGCGGACACCTACGGGCCGTTCCCGAACGCCAACATGGTCAGCGCGATGAGCCTGGCGCGTTCCACCAACCTGAAGAACACGCTGCTGACCGGCTTCGCGCTGCTCGTGCCGTGCTGCCTGATGTACGCCGCGATCCTGTTCTTCGAAACCAGCTGACCGGGAGAGGCTCCATGTTCGACATCGTGATCAACGGCGGCGACGTCGTCGACGGGACCGGCTCGCCGCGACGGCGCGGCAACGTCGGCGTCGTCGGCGACCGGATCGCCGAGGTCAGCACCGAGAAGCTGGCCGGGAGGCGGGAGATCGACGCCACCGGGCAGGTCGTCGCGCCGGGCTTCATCGATCTGCACTCGCACGCCGACTACACCCTGGAAGGAAATCCCGGCGCGAGCACGCAGATCCACCAGGGCGTCACGACGCTGATCACCGGCAACTGCGGGCATTCGCCGTTCCCGTTCACCGACCTGGGCCTGATCCGCCGGGCGAGCATCATCGACGACCGCGCGCTGAGCTGGAACTGGCGCGACGCGGCGGGTTTCCGCGAGATCGTCGACGGCGCGGCCCTGAACGTCGGGCTCCAGGTCGGGCACAACGCGGTGCGCCTCGCGGTGCTCGGAGACGTCGACCGCGCACCGGATGAGGACGAGCTGGCGCGGATGTGCGCGCTGGTGAAAACCGCCGCGCAGCAAGGAGTCGTGGGCTTCTCCACCGGCCTGATCTACGCGCCGGGCGTGTTCGCGGACGCCGCCGAGGTGCGCGCGCTGGTCGCCGCGGCGGCGTCGGCCGGGCTGCTGTACTCGACGCACATGCGCAACGAGGCGGCGACGTTGCTCGACGCGGTGCGCGAAGCGATCGAGGCCGCGGAGCTTTCCGGTGCGCGGCTGGAGCTCTCGCACCTCAAGGCGATGGGGCCGGAGAACCACGGCAAGGTCGTCGAGGCGCTCGCACTCATCGACGCGGCCCGGGAAAGGGGTGTGGACGTCGCCGCCGACGTCTACCCGTACACCGCATCCAGCACCTCGCTGGTGTCCCGGCTGCCGGCGTGGGCGGTCGACGGCGGCAAGGATGCGCTCCTGGCGCGGCTCGCCGACTCCGCCACCCGGGAGCGCATCGCCGCCGGGTTGCGAGCGAGGTTCGGCCGCGACGTCGACCCGGAAGGCGTGATCATCGCCGACCTGCCGATCGGCGCGGAAAGCCCGCACATGGGCTTGTCGATCGCCGAGATCGGCCGCCGCGCGGGCACCGATCCCGCCGAGGCGGCGCTGCGGGTGCTGGAGGAGCACGCGGCGAACGTGGCGATCGTGAACCACGCGATGAGTGAGGCGGATGTCGAAACGGTGCTCCGGCACCCGTGGGTGTCGGTGGCCAGCGACGGCTGGACCCTGACCGAGCGGGGCGAGGGCCGCCCGCACCCGCGCAGCTTCGGCACGTACGCGCGGGTGCTCGGGCGCTACGTGCGCGAGCGCGGGGTGCTTTCGATCGAGGACGCGGTGCGGAAGATGGCCGCGCTGCCCGCCGCCCGCGCCCGGCTGACCGACCGGGGGGTGCTGGCGGCGGGCAAGGCCGCCGACATCGCCGTGTTCGATCCCGACGAGATCATCGACAACTCGACCTTCGAGCAGCCGTGGCAGCTGGCGACGGGCTGCTCGACGGTGCTGGTCAACGGCGTGCCGGTGCTGCTCGACGGCAGCGCCACGGACCGCCGCGGGGGAGCGGTGCTGACCCCGGCGGCGTGATCAGGATTTGCGGCCGACTCCGGCGAGGCCGGTGAAGCGTTCCGGGTGGGCGTCGACGTCCGCCTCGGCCGCCGGGCGCCACAGCGGCAGGGGCACCACGCCCGGCTCCAGCAGTTCGAAGCCTTCGAAGAACGCCTTGACCTCCGCCTTGTGGCGCATGGTCATCGGGGTCGCCGTGCGCTGGCGGTAGAGGTCGGCGTGGGACGACGCCACGTCGGGCCGGCCCTCGGGGGCCGCGTGCGAGAGGACCAGGAAGCTGCCGGGCGCGAGCGCGTCCCGGTACTTGGCGACGATCTCGTAGGGCCGGGCCTCGTCGCCGACGAAGTGCAGCACCGCGACCATCATCAGCGCCACCGGCTGGCTGAGGTCGAGCAGGTCGGCGACCTCCGGCGAGTCGAGCACCCCGTCCGGTTCGCGCAGGTCCGCGCGGATGATCGAGGCGTTCGGGTTGTTCCGCAGCAGGTTCTTGCTGTAGGCCACCGCGACCGGATCGGTGTCCACGTAGACCACGCGGGCGCCGGGCGCCTCCTGCTGGGCGACCTCGTGCACGTTGCCGACCGTCGGGATGCCCGAGCCGAGGTCGAGGAACTGGTGGATGCCCTGGTCGGCGCAGTACTGCACGGCCCGCCGCAGGAAGGCGCGGTTGGCCTGCATGATCAGCGGCAGCTCCGGCCACATCCGGATGGCCTCCTCGGCCATCTGGCGGTCGATCGCGAAGTTGTGGTTGCCGCCGAGGTAGTAGTCGTAGACCCGGGCCGCGTTGGGCTTCTCGAGATCGATGCTCTCCGGCTCGGTCGGCAGCTGCGGCATCCGGTCCTCCTCACGGCTGGGCGACGTTTTCCGCCACCCAGCCGTGATGCTAACCCCGCCCGTTATGTCCTGTCTCCGAGGACGGCTGCCGGATCACACCGCGGTTTCGGCTCGCCGGTCGAGCTTGACCACCACGCCGAGGGCCAGCAGGGCGACCGCCGCGCCGCCGGTCATGGTGATCGCCATCGCCGGGCCGTCGTTGCCGAGGACGCCGACCAGCGGCGCGATCAGCGCCCCGAGGCCGAACTGCCCGGCACCGAGCAGCGCGGCGGCGGTCCCGGCGGCCTCGCCGTGCCGGGACAGCGCGAGCGCCGGGGCGTTCGGCAGCACGAAGCCCATCGCGCCCAGCACCAGCCACAGCGGCACGATGAACCCGTACAGCCCGCCGGTTCCGGTGGTGGTCAGCGCCGTCAGCACCAGGCCTGCGGCGGTCGCGGCCACCAGCGCGCCGGTGACGATCTGCTTCGGTGTGTACCGGTTGAGCAGCACGACGTTGAACTGCGACGCCCCGATGAGCGCCACCGCGCCGATGCCGAAGACCAGCCCGAACGCCTGCTGGTTGAGGCCGAACTGCTCCTGCAGCACGAACGACGAACCGGAGATGTAGGAGAACAGCGCCGACATCGCCAGCGCCGCCACGATCGCCAGCAGCACGAAGTCGCGGTCGGTGAGCAGCGTCCGGTAGGTGCGCAGCACCGGCCGGAACTCCGCGACCTGGCGGCGCTCCGGCGGCAGCGTCTCCTTCAGCGCGAAGATGGCGACGACCAGCAGGCCCGCGCCGATGATCGCCAGCGCGCCGAACACGCCGCGCCACGATCCGGCCAGCAGGATGGCGCCGCCCAGCGTCGGCGCGAGGATCGGTGCCACGCCCATCACCAGCATCAGGCGGGACATCGCGGTGGCGGCGGTCCGCCCGCTGAACAGGTCGCGCACGACGGCCAGCGCGACGACCATCGTGGCGGCCGCACCGACGCCCTGGAGCGCGCGCAGGACGCCCAGCACCGCGACGTTCGGCGCGATGAGGCAGGCCACCGACGCCACGATGTGCACCGCGGTGCCCGCGATCAGCGGGATCCGCCGGCCGACGATGTCGGAGAACGGGCCGATCAGCAGCTGGCCGAAGCCGAGTCCGAGCAGCGTGCCGGTGAGGGTCAGCTGCACGGTGGACGCGGAGGCCTGCAGGTCGTTGCCGATCGCCGGCAGCGCCGGCAGGTACATGTCGATGGTCAGGGGTCCGAGGGCGATCAGCGCCCCCAGCACGAGGATTACCCGGAATCGGTCGAATCCGGTCGGCTCTTCGGTCACCGGTTGCGCACGGTGTGCCTCCGGTGGGCTCTGCACCGCAACGTTGTCCATCGTTACCTTTCGAATTCACCACGGGAAGATTTGTGGAATCTGACGCGGGCTTCAGCGACCGGGTGGATCTTTTTGTTCCCGGTGTCGCGGCGAATTCGCTGTGATGCGGGCTACATCGGTCGTGATTGGGCTGGAACTCTTTGAGCTGCGCCGGATTTCGACCGATTTAAGTTAACGTCGCTAAATATCCATTGTGGACTGAAATACTGTTGGGAAAAATGTCAAATGAATTTCCAGGGGCGAAACGGTGCCGCAACACCGGTTCGCTCCGGCGGCGATTTCGCGCGAAATCGACAATCCTCTCGTGCGCGGGCCACCGATTTCGCGCGAAATCGCCCTTGCGGCGCGCGGGCACTAGGCGGCGGCTCGCCCGCCGGCGGCGATGAGGTCCCGCCGCTCGCGCTCGCCCAGGCCGCCCCAGACTCCGTAGGGTTCGCGGGCCTTCAGCGCGTGGGCGCGGCACTGCCACATGACCGGGCACTTCCGGCAGATGCTCTTCGCCCGGCGTTCGCGGTTGTCGCGGGCGCTGCCGCGTTCGTTCTCCGGGTGGAAGAACCGGCTTGTGCTGGCGTCGCGGCAGGCCGCCTGGAGCTGCCAGCGCCAGGTTTCGCTGACCGGTTTGGGCAACCGAGCTGTTGCGGCCACTGCTACCACCTCCGGTGATCTCGCTTTCGCCGACGCCCAGTCGATCTACCCGCCGCGGCGCCCCGCTACACGTGTCGCCGGGAAACGCGGCCGGGTTGATCGAGAAAGACTCACCTGTCCGGTCGCGTACCCGGCCAACGGGTCGGGTGTCCACAGCGGACGGTGCTCGTCCTCGATCCGGCCGCCCCACTACCGGTCGGGGGTACTCTCTAGGCCGGACCGGCGGCGATGGGAGCGGCGATGCACGGATACACCGGAGACAAGGACAACTACCTGAAGCGCTTGGCGCGCATCGAGGGACAGGTCCGCGGGTTGGCCCGGATGATCGAGGAGGACAAGTACTGCATCGACATCCTGACCCAGATCTCCGCGGCCACCAAGGGCCTGCAGGCGGTGTCGCTGCGGCTGCTGGACGAGCACCTCAAGCACTGCGTCGCCGAGGCGCTGGCCGAGGGCGGGAAGAACGCCGACGAGAAGGTGCGCGAGGCGAGCGAGGCGATCGCGCGGCTGGTCAAGTCCTGACCCGCGCCGCCGCCGCGCCGAAGCCGAGTGGTTGGTGAGGGGCACCCGCGACCTGGTCGCGGGTGCCCCTCGCTTCGGGCGGTCAGCCCTGGGGGAGCAGGCCTTGCATGGTGTCGATCTCGGCTTGCTGGCTGTCGATGATCTGCTGCGCCATCTGCTTCGCGGCCGGGAACTGGCCGCTGCCGAGCTCGGTGCGCGCCATGGCGACCGCGCCCTCGTGGTGCTTGATCATCAGCGTCAGGAACTGCCGGTCGAACTCCGCGCCGCGGGCCTGTTCGAGCTGCTGCATCTCGGTGCCCGACATCATGCCGCCCATGTCGCCGTGGCCCATGGCGCCGTGGTCCATGCCGGGCATGGACGCCGGGGCGCCCCAGTCGCGCAGCCAGCCGGTGAGCGTCTGGATCTCCGGGCCTTGCGCGGCTTCGATCTGCCGGGCCAGGTTCTTGACCTCCTCGGACTGCGCCCGCTCCGGAGCCAGCCGGGACATCTCGATCGCCTGCTCGTGGTGCGGGATCATGCCCTGCGCGAAGGTGACGTCGGCCGCGTTGTTCGCCGCCTGCGGGTTGGCCCCGGGCTGGGTGGCGCTGGTCGGCGCCCCGTGGCCGGGCATGTTGTTCATGTCGTCACCGCCGCCGCAGCCGGCCAGGACGGCCGCCGCCGCGACCGCGCCGATGGCAGCGGTGAGCACGCGCGTGCGCTTCATGGTGTTGTCCTCGTCTTTCGTGAGCTGAGAAAGGCGTGCGGAAGCAGGCCACGGTGATCCGTGGCCGCTCAGCTGCCGATCAGCGCCGAAGCACGCACAACACCGCTAACCGCCGAGGTACCGGAGTGGGCGGCCGGAAGCGGGTGAACGCCGTTATCGCGAGCGGCTTCGGAGTCTCTGCCGAGGCGCTGGCGATGCGGCGCAGAAGGGGGAGGAGGAGCGCGATGAACCCGGCGGCGATCGCCAGGCACAGGTGCAGCAGGCCGTGATCCGGCGCTGCGGGCGGTTCGTTGTGCTCGGCCGGCATCGCGGTGTGCATGGCTACCGCGGCGGGCGGATGGGGCTGGTGGTGTTGCGCGGGCACGTGGTGCATCAGCACCACACCGAGCGCGAGGACTATCAACAGTCCCCAACGCACGAGCCTCGAACGCGCCTGCACGACACCAACCATACCGGGGCTGGGTTTCAGGACCTGACGAGCCGGGCGATCGCGTCGCTGGCCTCGCGGATCTTCTCGTCGGCCTGCTCGCCGCCCTCGGCCACCGCTTCGGACACGCAGTGCTGGAGGTGCTCGTCCAGCAGCCCGAGGGCCACCGCCTGCAGGGCCTTGGTGGTCGCCGAGACCTGGGTCAGCACGTCGATGCAGTACTCGTCGTTGTCGATCATCCGGGCCAGGCCGCGCACCTGGCCCTCGATGCGGCGCAGTCGCTTGGCGTAGTCGTCCTTGTTCTGCGTGTAGCCGTGCATCGCGACCTCCTCGGGGTACTCGGCGATACCTCCGTTATACCCCCAGGGGGTAGCGCTGGCAAGGTGGCCTCAGAGGAAGCCGTCCGTCCTGACCGGCTCCTTCGCCGACTCCGGGTCGCGGCGCTCGGTGCGCCGCAGCCACAGCACCCCGCCGAGCTGCACCAGCGTGGCGGCGCCGGTCAGCACCGCCGCGATGACCGCGAACGACGGCCAGTCGTAGATGAAGCCCAGCACCACGGCGGCGACGAAGAACAGTGCCGTGCGCACCAGCAGCACAGTGAGCCGACTCTTGTTGATCACTCCGGGGTCCCTTCCTGCAGATGCTCGCCCCTGCGAGTGTAGGCGGCGCGAACGGCCCGGCCGTGCCCTGCGCTAGATCAAGAAGGGCTCGCCGGTCCCGATGAAGATCGGCGAGGAGCGCACAATGTGCGGGTGTTCGGCAGCGTCGCGCGCGGCCAGGACGACATGACCAGTGATATCGACCTGCTCGTCGATCTGGAGGACGGGGTCGGTCTGGTGTCGCTGGCAGGACTGCAGAGGGAGCTCGCGGAGTTGCTCGGCGTGGACGTGGATGTGGTGCCGGCTTCATCGCTGAAATCAGCGATTCGCCACGAGGTCCTCGCGGAGGCGATCGAACTGTGAGCCGCCGAACGACAAACGCCTCGAAGACATCCTGGCAGCTGCGGCCGCCATCGCCGATCACCCTCGCCGAGGCGGCCTGGATGACGGTCTTGTGTTCGATGCCGTCCGGATCCGCTTGATTGAGATCGGCGAAGCGGTCAAGGCGATCGATTCCGATCTGCTGAAGCGCGAACCCGGTATTCCGTGGGCCGATGTGGCCGGTATGCGGAACCACCTTGCCCACCGCTACTTCGACACCGCCCACGCGATCCTGCGGTCGACGATCGAGGAAGATCTGCCGCCCCTGGTAGCAGCCGTTGATCGGCTTCTCACTCATGTCAAGGCGCGGGGACCGTCCTGGGTGAGGCTCCAGGCCGCGAGTCAGCGGCTCGATCTTGACCGTTGGGAATCCCCACCCGGCGGTTGCGCCTCCCGCTACCGTGGTCGGGGATATTCGGTCAGGCCGGGGGTGGGCATTGGTTGTGTTTCCGCGGATTCCGCGGGAGATGTTCGTTTTCACCACCACCGAACGCGCCGACCTGCATACCGCCGCGCTTTATGCGTTCGGCGACGCCAACGAACGGTTGGAAACCGCGCTGACCTTCGACGATGTGCACTCCCGGCTGCGATCGGTCGGCTGGTTTGAGCCGGTTTCCGACGAGGAACTCGATACGACGCTGTCCCGGCTGCGGCAGTGGGGCCTGGTCGACGTGGTGCAGAACCACGCCGCGCACTACACCACAGCTGAGGACTACGAGCGCAAGAACCTCCAGTACCTGCTCACCAAACGCGGTGAGGCGGCGTACGAAGGCGTGCAGCACGCGCTGTCCGTGCTTGCTTCGAGCGGAGCGTTGCAGACTGCTGTGCTGGATGCGATCGCCGAGCGGCTCGGCGAGTTGCACAGCCTCATGGGCGCGGAGGTCGCGTCGGACCGTCGCATCTACACCACGCTGATGGAGCTCGAAGGCCATCTCGACGCGCTACGCACCAACACCAAGCAGTTCAACAGCGAACTGCAGCGGCTGCTGCGTGCGGATCAGCCGGACCTGACGACCTTCCAGGAGGTCAAGCGGGCCACCGTTGGCTACCTGCAGGAGTTCGTGACGAACCTGGACCAGCGGCGCCACACCATACGCGAGGCGGTCGGCCTGGTTGAGGAGCTGGGCGTCGACGCGCTGCACCGGCGCGCGGTGGCGGGCGCCGAGCTGCCGAAGCTGGGCGCCTCGGATCCCGAAGTGGAATGGTTGCGGCACCGCGCCGCGAAGTGGGCCGGGCTGCGTGGCTGGTTCCGGCCCGTGGATGGTGCCGCGCCGCGGGTGGATGAACTGCAGGACATCGCGCGGCGCGCGATCGTGCAGCTGCTGCGCGCACTGGACCGGATGAGCGATGTGCGCCGCCGGTCCACCAGCGCGACCGCCGATTTCCGCGCGCTGGCGAGATGGTTCGCCGCCAGCGGCAGCGAAGACGAGGCGCACCGGTTGTTCAACGCCGCATTCGGGATGTGGCCAGCCAGGCACGCGCACCTCGCGCACGACGACGGCGAGCTGATCTCCAGCGGCGAAAGCTGGGCACAGGCGCCCCCGGTGCCGGTCTCGCCGTTGCTGCGCAGCAGCGGCCGCACCGAGAGGATCGCTCGCACCGGCCAGGTCCGCGACGTCGAAGAGGTGCGTCGGCTCCGGCGTGAGCAGGCCTGGCAGGAGCGCGCCGAGCTGGAGGCCGCCTGGCGGCAGCTGGCGACCCCGGGCCCGATGCGGCTGTCCGGCATCGGTGAGCTGGACCACGACAGCTTCCACCGGCTGCTGGAGCTGATCGGCCGTGCCCTGGCCGCCCGCGAGGACAGCACCGGCGTGCGGCGGGCGATGACCTCCGACGGGCGGGTGGAGATCCTGCTGCGCGGCCCGCATGACGCGGCCACCGCCACGGTGCGCACGCCGCGCGGGGTGTTCAACGGGCCGGACTTCGTCGTCGACATTCGCACCACCGGCTCGCGGTCGCCGGCCGAGGAGGCGCAGTGAGCAACCTCAGCAACCAGCTCGTCAAGCAGGAAACCGAGGAAGTCGCCCGAGGTATCCGCCTGCTGCTGGCCAAACCGCTGCTCACCGCCGCCGACGACGAGGACGGCTTCGACCTGGTGCGGCGGCGGCGCGATCCGATCGCGAAGTGGTTCGACTACTACTGCGGCTGGCGGGCGCACATCGAGCCCCGGCTCGGCTATGCGCGGCTCGGCAAGGTCACCGACCTCCCGGACCCGAGCCGCCCGGCCCGCAGGTTGCGCTCCTCGCGGGCGCCGTTCGACCGCCGCCGCTACACGCTGTTGTGCGTCGCCGCCGCAGAACTGCTGGCCGCCCCGGTGACCACGATCGGGCTGCTCGCGGACCGGATAGTGCAGGCCACCGCCGCGGAACCGGAGCTGCCGACCTTCGACCCCACCCGCCGCGACGAGCGATCGGCCTATGTGGACTCGCTGAAGTGGCTGGAGCGCCGCAGCGCGATCCGCCCGGTGGACGGCAGCACCGAGAGCTACCTGGACCACGCCGATGCCAAGGTGCTGTACCAGATCGATACCACGCTGCTGGTGCGGTTGTTGGCCGCGCCAGTGCCGCCGTCCAGATTGGACGAACCGGAAATTGCCGCACTGCTGGTCGAAAGCCGCTACGGCGACGCGGCGGACCCAGACGCAGCCGTGTCGGAAAACCAGCGCAACCTGTGGCTGCGGCATTCGATCATGCGGCGCCTGATCGACGATCCGGTGGTGTACCGCGCGGACCTGACCCCGGCGCAGCTCGGCTACCTCGCCTCGCCGACCGGCCGGCGGATCATCGCCCGCGGCGTCCAACAGGCGGGCTGCGTGCTGGAGGAACGCTCCGACGGTTACCTGGTGATCGACCCGGATGCGATCGCGACTGACACGAAGTTCCCGGACGACGGCTCGCACCCCAAGATCGCGGCGCTGCTGGTGCTGGACAAGCTCAACGAGGCCGGGGACTGGCTGCCGGCCGGCGAACTGGGACTTGCCGCCGCCGAACTGCTCGACCGGTTTCGCTCCTGGGGCAAGGCATATCGCTCCGACGGTGGCGCCCAGCGGCTCGCCCATGACGCGGTGGAGATCCTCCGCGCCTTCGGCCTGGCCGAGCGGCGTGCCGACGGAGCCGTTCGCACGCTACCGGCAGCGGCCCGCTACGCCGTCGAGCGCATCCGGACCGACGAAGCAGGACACCGATGACCGTCACCGAACTCAACCCCGAGCGAAACCACCAGCAGCGCTGGCGGCCGACCCGCGCCGGGATCGTCAACATCTGGCGCTACTACGGGGAAACCTTCGAGTTCCACCAGGGGCGGCTGCTGCTGCGCGGCCCCAACGGCACCGGCAAGTCCAAAGCGCTCGAACTGCTGCTGCCGTACCTGTTCGACGCCAGCCTGCGGCCGCACCGGCTGTCCACCTTCGGCAGCGGCGACCGGACGATGCACTGGAACCTGATGGGAGAGGGCAACACCGGCAGCACCAGGGTCGGCTACGTGTGGCTGGAATTCGGCCGCGTCGTCGACGGCGAACAGACCTGGTTCGGCTGCGGTGCCCGGCTGCAGGCCACCGCCAACACCAAGAACGTGACGCCCACGTACTTCACCACCACGCGGCGCATCGGCTTGCCAGGCGGCGTGCGACTGGTCAACGACGCCGGCAGGCCGCTGATCAAGAACGATCTTGTGGCCGAGATCGGCGATAACGGCGAGGTGTACAGCTCGCCGGCCGACTACCGGCGCGCGATCCGGCAGACGCTGTTTCCCGGCGTGAACGAACAGCGCTATGACGCACTGATCACCGCGCTGCTGCAGCTGCGCACGCCGAAGCTGTCGGAGCGGCTCGACCCCGGTGTGCTGTCCACGCTGCTGTCCAAGGCCCTGCCGCCGCTGGACCACACCGACATCGCCGAAATCGCCGAAGGATTCGAACGACTCGACCGGCAACGCGAAGAACTCAAGGCCCTCGACGACGAAGTAACCGAGGCCGGAAAACTCGCCGCCAGGCAGAAGACCTACGCCCAGCGCGTCCTGCGGTCCACGGCGGCCGGGCTGATCACCGCCACGTCACAGATGTCCGAGGTCACCCGCAAGGCCCGGGAGAGCCGCGAAGAACACACCAAGGCACAGGCCGAACTCGCGGAGGTGACCGAGCGGGACAAGAGTCTGGCGGAGCAGAAAAACCGCACTGACACCCGCATCGAAGGAATCGTCGACTCGCCCGCCTACCGCGAAGGCAGCCGACTGCCCCAACTGCGGCAGTCGGTCGACGCAGCCGAGCGTCGCGCCGCTGAGGCCGCAAGACACGCGGCGAAGCTGCGTGAGCAGGCCAAGCGGGACGCCGAGCGCGCGGCGGAGCTCGCGCACGAGGCGCAACAGGCGGAGCAGGAGACGGACCGGAGGTCCGGCGACGCCCGGCAAGCCACGGAGCGAGCCGGCATGCCGGCGGTGTTCGACGAGATCGCGCGAAGCGCGGACACCGCGAGCGGCCGGAGGCTGCTGCGAGCCGCCGTGGACAGCAAGGCGGATCAAGTCACGCAGGTGCGGCGCGCAGCGGACGCGCACCGCGCAGAGGTGGAACGCCGTGCCGACGCGGAGCGGTGGGTTGAGGCGACGCGAGAGCAGCTCGCCGCGGCGGAGAGCGACGCGGCAGCGGCGCGGCAGGCGCGGGAGCGGCGATTGGGGGAGCTGGCGGCGGATCTGGTGCGATGGGCGCAGGCGTGTCGGCAGCTGGTGGTGCGTGACCCCGAACGGCTCGCCGAACTGGTCATCGATCGCGCCGTTGTGCTCAGCATCGTTCGCGACGCGGAAACCGTTGTGCGCGAACGATGTTCCATTGCCGAGACCGAGTTGCGCGCCACCCGGGACGGGCTGTTGGCCGAGATCGCCGGGCACGCGGCGGAGCGCGGTGAGCTGGAGCGGCGCGTTGATCGCCCACCGCCCGCTCCGCGCACTCGCGGCATGGACCGGGCGAGCGCGGACGGTGCCCCGCTGTGGCGGCTGCTGGAGTTCCGGGCAGATGTGCCGGATGAGGTGCGCACGGCAGTGGAGGCCGGGCTGGAGGCCGCCGGGGTGCTCGACGCGTGGGTGCTGCCGAAGGGCACGCTCAGCGCCCCCGACCGGGACACCTTCGTCGAGACGCTGTTCTCGGTGTCCGCGCCCGGCCGTTGCCTGGCTGATCTGCTTGTCGTGGACGAGAACTCCCCGGTGAGCACGGATCGGGTGCAGCGGTTGCTGGCCGGGATCGCCTTCGGCGACACCGCACCGAACCATCCCGCCGCCATCGGCGGCGACGGCACCTGGCGGCTGGCCAGCGTGCACGGTCGCTGGCACAAGCCGGAAGCGGAATTCATCGGCGCCGCCGCTCGGGAACGCGCCCGCCGTCGGCGCATCGCGGAGCTGGACGAGCTGATCGAGGTCCTCCAGAGCAGCGTCGACGACGTCGACGGCCGGCTGCGGAGCATCGCGCAACAACGCGAAGCGCTCGCTGCCGAGCTCGTGCGGCGGCCCGGTTTCGACGGAGTCGATGCCGCCGAGGACGAGCTCGCCAAAGCGGAATTGCTTTGTGCGGCCCGCGCCGATGCTGTTTCGGCCGCCGAGCAGGGCCGGCGGTCCCGGGAGACCGAGGCCGCGGCGGCGTGGCACGAACTGACCGGCGAAGCGGCTACGCATGGCTTGCCGACCGGCGAGGACAAGCTCGACGATGTCGACGCCGCGGTGCGGAACCTGCGCGCCGCGGCCGACCTTTGGCTGGACAGCCGCGCGGAATCGAAAACCGCGGTCGAACGGGCGCGGGACGCCAGGCATCGGGCGGACGAATCTTCGGGCAACACTGCGGCTGCACAGGAAACCGCCGACGAGCGCGGCCAGGAAGCTGAGAACGCCGCGATCAAGCTGCGCACCGTCGAGGAATCGGTTGGAACCGAGTTCCGGAAGCTGGACGAAGACCTCGCCGCCCTTCGGGTACAGAGCAAGGAAATCGTCGAGGAACAGCAGCGGTTGCGCAAAGCCGAGCGGCGGCTGGTGGAGCTGATTGGCACGCTGGCCGAACGGCAGCGCGAAGACGAGTCGAGGATGTCGGATGCGACCGAGGCTCGAGACGGCGCGGAGGAGCGGTTCCGCGAACAGGTCGCGGGGAGCCTGCCGGAAGACGCGCGCGTCGAGCTCGACCCCGGGCCGCTCAACGGCAAGCGGTCCGCGCTGGATGCGGCGCGCAAGCTCGCTGAGCAGCTCTCCGGCGTGCTCCACGAGCCGAAGAACGTCCGCGACGCTGAAGGACGGCTTGCCCAGGCCGTGCACGATGCCCAGCCGTTGTTGGCCGGCCGCGCCGATCTGGACCTGGAGCAGGGCGAGGCGATCAGCCTGTTCATCGCGACAGTGGACGGCGTCCGGCACGGCGCGGTGGCGCTGCTGAAGCTGCTGCGGGCCGACCGGGAGCGTACCGCCGAGCAGATCACCACCGATGAGCGGAAGCTGTTCGACCAGACGTTGACCGGGGACACCAGGAGGCACATCGCCGAACGCATCCGGGCCGCCAACGAGCTCGTCGACACGATGAACCACCGGCTGGAACGCGTTCGCACCGCGTCCAATATTCGGGTTCGCCTGGTCTGGCAGGTCGATCCGCAGCTGCCAGCGGGCACCCGCGAGGCGCGCGAGCTGCTGCTGCGCAACCCGGCGACACTGGCGGAGCCGGAACGCGATGCGCTGCACCGGTTCTTCCGCGAGCGCGTGGACGAAGCTCGCTCCGCCGACACCGCTACGGGCTGGGAGCAACAGCTACTCCAGGTGCTGGACTACACGGCCTGGCACCAGTTCGTGGTGAAAGTGGAGCGCGGCCGGGGCGAGGGCTGGCAGCCTGTCACCAAGCGCCTGCACGGCGCTCTCTCCGGCGGGGAGAAGGCGATCGTGCTACACCTGCCGCTGTTCGCGGCGGCTGCCGCGCACTACCAGTCCACGCCGGTCGCGCCACGGCTGATCCTGCTGGACGAGGTGTTCGTCGGGGTCGACAGCACCAACCGCGGACAACTCCTGGAGCTGTTGGTGGGCTTCGACCTGGACCTGGTGCTGACCTCCGACCACGAGTGGTGCGACTACCGGGAGCTGACCGGCATCGCGATCCACCAGCTCGTCACCGGCGCCGACGACGACGCGGTGACGACGGTCCGATTCACCTGGGACGGCCGTGAGTTGCGCGCTGCCGAGGAGCCGCTCGATGCCTGATGCGCGGGCCCGCTACGACATCCCGGAACTCGCGCCGTTGTGGCGTGTGCTGTGGGAACGGTTCTCCTCGGGACGTGCGGTCAGCAGCGTGCGGTTGCGCGGTCTGGATCCGGACCAGTGCGCGGCGCTCGCCGATCTGCTCGGCCTGGACCGGCTGCCGGGAGCGGATGCGTCGGTGTCGGTGCGGGCGTTGGACGAGGTGCTTGGATCAGCCACCGGGTTGACGGCCCGGGATGTCGTCGAACTCGTCGTCGGCCGATTGGAGAACCGGGCGGAAACGCGCCTCGCAGCAACCAACGCCCGGGCCGAGCTCTGGGCGTGGCTCGATGAGCACCCCGTTGTCCGTGTCGAGCCCGCGCTGGCCGGGTGGGCTGCGGGAATCAGGCGCGGTGGCTTGATGGACGGGTCGACGGATCGGACCCGGAAGGTGATCGCGCAAGCATTGTCCGTGCTGGCGGCGTTGCCCTCGGACGGGCGTCCACTGTCCACATTGGCCGGAGATGTGTGCGGTGACACGCATGCGCTCGACGACGGAACCCGGGCGTCCGCACTGGTCCTCAAGGCGTTGGCGGCGATCCACGACGAGGAGCCGCCGCAGAACGCAGAGGAGCGACGAGCGTGCTGGGAGCGCGCGGGAGTGGAATGCGACGCGCTTTCCACCTCGGTGCTCACCGCCGGTTTCCGGCCCAGCGGGACCGATCCGCTCTCGGTCACGCTGCGAACGTGGACCGACGCGGGGCACGCCGCGGTCGTGACGCTGGCCCAGCTCCGCGACTTCGGCCCGCTGAGAGGCGCGACAGTGGTGCACGCGGTGGAGAACCCGGCGATAGTCGCGATGGCGACCGCCCACTTCCGGTCGCAGTGCCCACCGCTGGTCACGACGTCGGGCTGGCCGAACAGCGCTGCCACCCATCTGCTGCGCCAGTTGACCGAATCGGGCGCGCGGGTGCGCTATCACGGCGACTTCGACGGCGAAGGACTCCGCATCGCCGCGCACGTCGTCGCCCGCACCGGTGCGCAAACGTGGGCCATGTCCGCGGCCGACTACCTCGCGGCGGTCCGCCCCGGCCGCCCGGGTCCCGGCAACATCACCGACGCCCCCTGGGACCCGGAGTTGTCAGAAGCCATGCGTGAGCACCGCGCAACGGTATCGGAAGAGCATGTCGCCGAACAGCTCCTGACAGATCTGGCCGCGTTCCGCGGACTGCCCTGCTGACGTTCGCCCCTGCGAGGGTAGGCGGCCGTCGCGAATGCGAAGTCTCCGCGCGGGGCGGGAACCGCCGGGGAACCGGAACCGTCCTTTGCCTTGCGGCCGAGATGCGTGGGGAATTCGGCCGGTTCCACTTTTCCAGGTGTGATCTCGCATGTCGTGAACAGGAGATCGTCATGTCGTTCAGTCGCACGGACAGCTACCAACCACAGGTCGCGCCACCGGTGCTCGGGCCGGAGTACAGCGGCCAGGAATCAGGGGACGGACCGGAACGGCTCTACGTCCCGGTGCAGCAGGTCGCGGCCGACCGCTCCGAGGCGGGAGTGGCGCTGCGCCGACTCCCCGACGGTCGGCTCGCGCTGCTGGTCTACTCCTCGGCCGAGCTGCTCGCCGAATGCTGCGGCGAGCACCAGTCGTGGATCGCCATCCGGACCGGGGACCTGCACGAGGTCCGGCACCGGTGCGCCGCGGACCTCGTCATCTGGGACGCGCCACTGCCCGCCGAGCTCCGGGAACGGAGGGCGGCCTGATGAGCGGATTCACCGCCGACCCGGCCACCTTGGACCAGGTCGCGAACGTGCTGCGGACCAGCGCGGACGCATTGGACACGGCAGGCGCGGCGCCACCGATTCCGCAGGTCGGGGACTGCGGTGAAGCGGTGTGCGCGGCGATGGCGCTGCTGTGCGAGTCCGCCCTCGGGGCTGTGCGCGGGCTCGTCGCCGCGGGGGAGCAGGTCGCGCACAGCGGCGTCGAGTACGTGGGGATCGATCAGGGTCAGTTCGTCGACGAGCGGCCCTGACCGGCCGGAACGGAAGGGAGGTCGGCGAAGATGCCGATCGACACGCATGTGTTGGGCGATCCCGGCAGCGTCCGGGCGAGCGCGCAATGGCTCCGCGCGATGGCCGCGGCCGCGCACAACTCGGGCACCGACATCCGCAAGGCCGGCGGGCAGTCGGAGTCGGGCTGGACGGGCCCGGCCGCCGACGCGTTCCGCGGCCTGATGGCGCAGGCCGCTCCCCAGGTCGACGGATTGTCGGGGAACTTCGAAGGCGCCGCACGGGCGATGGAGGCGCACGCGACGGACCTGGACACCGTTCGGGCGCGGATGGACCAGGCGCGCGGGGTGGCGTTGGCGGCGGGCCTGCCGGTGACCGAGACCACCATCTGCGAGCCGCCCGGCCCGCCGCCGTCGGCGCCCGCACCGCTGCCGAAGGGGCGATGCCCGAGCACGGCGGAACAGCAGGCGTTCGACGCGGGCAACCAGGCGATTACCGATTACGCGGGCAAGTGCGCGGCGTACGAGGAATGCGCGCGCACCGCCGCCGAGGCACGGCAGACCGAGAACGACTCGCAGGCGACGTTGCTCGGCGAGCTGAAGGCGAAGGCCCAGAGCTGGATGACCTGGGCGGACTTCGCCTCCGGCGCATACGCGACATGGCTCGCCGGAACCAGGTTCCGGATGGAGGAGGCGCTGGAGCGTCTCGGCCCTGCGGCGGATTCGGCCGAGATGCGGGCTGCGCTGGTCGCTGCGAACCCGGCGGCCTCGCAGGCTGCCCGGACTTCGGCGTTGCTGGCCAAAGTCGACACCGGGCTGGCAAATGTGCTCGAAAAGCGGCGATTGCATGAGCTCTTCGGCGGTGATCTGGCCAAGAACCAGAGCAGGTTCGCGGTGTTCTTGCGAGACACCCGGTTCATCCTGACCACGACCGTCGGAGATCTCGCCACCCCGACGAGCGCGCTCAACTTCGCACCCAAGGTCGTCAAGTCCGTGCCACTGCTGGGCCTTGCGGTGACCACGGTGTTCACCGGGTTGGACATCGCCCAGGACCCGACGGACCCGGGGCACGTGACCACCAGCGTGGTGGCCGGCGGCGGCAGCCTGCTCGCCGCGACGGCGGTGGCGATGGCGTTTCCGCCGACCTGGGTGGTGACGCCGATCGTGCTGGGCGGGGTCACGGCGTTCGTGGTCGACGCCGGGATCAAGTGGGCCGCCCCGTACGTCGGCGACGCCGCGGATCACGCCAAGGACGCTGCCGGCGACCTGTGGAACGGCGCCAAGGATATGGCGGGCGACGCAGTGGACGGCGCCAAGAACAAGGCCAAGGACGCCTGGAACGGGGCCAAGGGCGTGTTCGGCCTGTGAGCTGATCGCGAAGGGCCCGTGAGTACTTTGTGTTGCTATAGCGACCCAAAGTGCTCACGGGCCCTTGCCGTGTCAGGCGCTGGCGCCGCCGTCGAGGACCGGAAGGGACGATTGACGGCCTGCCGGGGTCGCCATATTTTGAATACAGGTGTCCTCAGTTTTGAAGGGAGCACCATGTCCGAGCCGACCCCGCTGGGGCCCGATTCCCTGATGTGGCGCTATTTCGGCGACTGGCGCGGGTTGCTGCTGGCGCTGTGGGCCGGGTCGATGCAGAACATGCACCCGCAGCTCGGTGCCGGAGTCGAGGAGCACTCGCAGTTCTTCGACGAGCGTTGGGAACGCCTCTACCGGTCGCTGTACCCGATCGGCGGCGTGCTCTACGACGGCCCGCGCGCCCGGGAAACGGCACGCCAGGTGCGCGGCTACCACGACACGATCAAGGGCGTCGACAAGCACGGCCGGCCCTACCACGCGCTGAACCCGGACACCTACTTCTGGGCGCACTCGACGTTCCTGGTGATGCCGATCCTGATCAACGAGCACTTCGGCAAGCCCCTCACCGATGCGCAGAAGGAACAGGTCTACGCCGAAGGCGTGCAGTGGTACCGGCTCTACGGCATGAGCATGCGCCCGGTGCCGCCGGATTGGGCGAGCTTCCAGCGCTATTGGGACCACATGTGCCGAAACGTGTTGGAGGACAACAAGGCCACCCGCGACGTGCTCGACATCGCGCGCATCGGCAAGCCGCCCACCATGCGGTGGCTGCCGGACCCGCTGTGGCGGCTGGCCCGCATCCCGATCAGCCGCGGCTTCGTCTGGCTCACCGTCGGCGTCTACGACCCCGCCATCCGCGAAAAGCTCGGCTACCGCTGGACTTCCCGCGACGAACGGCTGCTGCGCGTGCTCGGCCGCGCGCTGGGCCTCGCCTGGCGGCTGGTTCCGTTCGACCGCCGCTACCACCCGCGCGCCCGCGCGGGATGGCGCCGCGAGCGCGGCGAGATCCCGGCCGACGCACCGCTTGTCGAAACGCCGCCCCACAACCTCCCGCCGCCTGACCGGCGCGACGACCCGAAGCACTATTCGCCGGCGATTGGTTGATGCCTCCTCACGGCGGTATTGCGCGTGGTCGCGGTTTGCTTGGATCGCTGTTGGTGATCCGCCGCCTCACCCCGACAGAAGGAGGCCGCGCGATGATCCGTCGTGCCAGTGCGCTAATCGCCTGCGCCGCAGCAGTGGTGCTGGTGTTCCCGCCGACCGCCTCGGCGGCCGAGGCCACCCCGGTCGCCACCGGGCTCGACATCCCCTGGGGCCTGGCGTTCCTGCCCGACAACTCGGCGCTGTTCACCCAACGCGACACCGGCCAGATCATGTCCTTGAAGGACGGACAGGTCACCGAGGTGCAGCGCATCGAGGACTCCCAGCCGACCGACGGCGAGGGCGGCCTGATGGGCATCGCCGCGTCGCCGGACTTCGCCTCGGACCAGACGGTCTTCGTCTTCTACAGCACCAGCGAGGACAACCGGATCGCCAAGCTGCGCCTCGGCGAGGCACCGCAGCCGATCCTGACCGGCATCAAGAAGAACCGGTTCCACAACGGCGGCCGGCTGGCCTTCGGCCCGGACGGGATGCTCTACGCCACCACCGGCGACGCCCAGGACCCGGACAACGCGCAGGACGTGAACTCGCTCAACGGCAAGATCCTCCGCATGACGACCGACGGGAAACCCGCGCCGGACAACCCGTTCGGCGACTCGGTGGTCTACTCGATGGGCCACCGCAACCCGCAGGGCCTCGCGTGGGATTCGGCTGGCCGTCTGTTCTCGGCGGAGCTGGGCCAGAACACCTGGGACGAGGTCAACCGCATCGAGGGCGGCAAGAACTACGGCTGGCCGGTGTGCGAGGGCACCTGCGGCAACGACGAGTACGTGGACCCGCTGGTCACCTGGAAGACGTCGGAGGCATCGCCCAGCGGCCTGGCCATCCACCAGGGCAACGTCTACGTCGCGGCGCTGCGCGGCCAGCGCCTGTGGCAGATCCCGCTCGCCGACGACGGCACGCTGGGCGAGCCGAAGGCGCTGTTCCAGGGCGAGTACGGCCGCCTGCGCACGCCCGTCCCGGCCCCGGACGGCACCCTCTGGGTGACCACGTCCAACCAGGACAACAACGGAGAGCCCGGCCCGGACGACGACCAGATCCTCAGCGTCACCCCGTGATAACGAGACGAGGAGCCTGACCTCGGCAAGGTCTATGAGCAGCAGGTTGGTGTCGGTGGGGGCACGGGCCTTGGAGGGGAGTCGGCCAAGGTGCCCCCACCGCGTCTAGAGCTGCTGCAAGCCGAGCAGGATTTGGCTTAGCGTCAGCGCGCCCTGATTGTTGGTGGGCACGACGGTTCCGACGTCGGCAGCAATCGCTCGACGTCGTCGGCACGGCGCGGCAGTGGCGGCTCGGTGGGCGGCGTCGAGCGAATGGTGACCGGCCGCCGTAGATCAAGAGCCAGGAAGCACAGCGGATCAGGTTTCAGCATCGCGATCGGTGCATGAACGTCGCCCGGAGTCGGCAGCGTCAGCACCGCACGCAGCGTCCACGCGGCGGTAGCGTGGTACTGCCACGACACCAGCACAGGAGCGAACACATCAGCTCCCGGCATCGTCGGCGTCCGGTAGGCCGTCGCATCGTCCTCTCCGCGCAGGATCACAACATCCGCGCAGGTGGGCCACAAGTGCGCATGGACGACCACTTCGGGGTCATCCTTCGGGCCGAACGCGTAGAACACTCCACCACGACGGCGCAGCTCGCGCAGCAGCTCATCAACTTCAGCGCGGTTCATCGGCCGCTCCCGGCATTGGAATCCCCGCGAGCTCGTGCGCCTCGACGTTGCAGCGAGGGCAGGTAACCCACAGCCACGCCTCGACCGATTCGTCGGAGAGAACCTGCGTGCCGCACAACGTGCTGATCCGCGTGCCCACCGGCCGGCCTCGATCGGGGCGCTCGTCAGCGGTCGCGTGCCGCGCGCCGTCACCCGGTTGCCAGCTGAACCGATGCGATCGGGACATCGACAATGTGATCACCTCCTGTGACATCATCGACACTATGAGTTACTAGTGATCTGGAGGGACAAGGAAGGGGCAATGCCGGTATGAACGCGGATGCGGGAGCGGGGGCCAGGATTGGTCGGCTCCGCAAGCTGGCCGGGTGGACCCAGGCGCAGCTGGCGGGGCGCATCTTCGTCTCGACCAGCTTGGTCAAGAAGGTCGAACAAGGAAGGACGTCGCCGAGCCCGGCCTTCGTCGCCGCTTGTGCGTCGGTGTTCGGCGTAGAGGTCCGCGAACTCTACGGCGCGCAGGTCGCCGACAACATTTCCGGGTTCCACGGCGAAGCTTCGGGGATTTCCGAACTGCGGGAAGCACTTCAGTGCTTCAACGACCCGCAACCAGCGGAACCGGCCCTGAACCCGGAGAGCATCCGGAAGCAACTCGATCGAGCCGAGTCCTTTCGCAGGGCTCAGAAGTACGCCGAACTGGCGATGGTTCTCCCGCAGGTGCTTCACCATCTCTTCGTGCACGTCGCCGAGACATCACCGACGACGTGGCAGGGTGAGCGGAACCGTGCTCTGCTGCACGACGCGTATCGGCTCGCCGCGACCGTTGGAGGGCGATTTGATCACCCCGACATCGCCGCAACCGCCTCCGAGCGGCATGTGGTGCTCGCGACCGCGACCGGTGACCCGCTTCGGAGTGCGGTGTCCGACTGGCACCGGTCGACGCACTTCCTGCACAACGGCCACTACGCGGCTGGGCTGCGGTTGCTCGATCGCGCCCTGCGACACGTCGAGGATCAACGGCCCGACGCCGCAGCTCATGGCGTCGCGGCACAACTGCATCTCCGCGCAGCGGTCATGGCGGCGCGCCACGGTGACGGCGAACGCGCCGACGACCACATCCGGGAAGCACGAACAAGGGTCTCCCTGGGCGCGGTGACGGCCCCGTACTACAACACCGATGCCAGCGAGCTCAATGTCGTGATCCACTGGTGCGCGGTTCCGGTGGAGCGCAACGACGGTACCGAGGCCGTGACCCGCGCCAGTCGCGTAGCAGTCGCGGACGCGACACGCCCGGAACGCGTGGGGCATCACCACATCGACCAAGCACGTGCGTGGATGCTGCACGGCGACCGGGAAAAAGCCCTCGGCGAACTCAACATGGCGCGCCGGGTCTCACCCCACCACACCCGCATGCACCCGTCCGTGCGCGAGACCGTTCGTGCGCTCGCGACCGCCGACCGACGCGCCACGACTTCCCTCGCCGGATTTGCGCGCTGGGCCAGGATCCAGATCTGAGCAACGCCAAGCGAGGGGTTCGGAAGCAAGGTAGAAGGCACCTTTCACCAAATACGTTGGTGAAAGGTGCCTTTCGTGCTCGATCTACTCCGCGAGGTACCAGTCGCGGGGTGGGTTGGAGACGCTGGGTGCCGTGCGCGGGATCTCGGGTTGGGCCGCCCAGCGGATGCCGTTGGCCAGGACGCGCCGGATCTCCGGCTGGTTGTACACCGGGTAGCGCTCGTCGCCGGGGCTGAAGTAGAAGATCCGGCCGCGGCCCCGGTTGAACGTCACGCCGGAGCGGAACACCTCGCCGCCGGTGAACGAGCTGATGAAGATCAGCTCGTCCGGCGCTGGGATGTCGAAGAACTCGCCGTAGGTCTCCTGCTCGGGGATCACCAGCGGGTTCGGCACGCCTTCGGCGATCGGGTGCGTCGGGTCGACCGTCCACACCACCTCGCGTTCGGCGGCGTTGCGCCAGCTCAGCGAGCAGGTGGTGCCGAGCAGCCGGGTGAAGATCTTGGAGAAGTGCCCGGAGTGCAACACCAGCAGGCCCATCCCGCCGAGCACGTGCTGCTGCACCCGGTCGACCACCTCGTCGTCGACCTGCCCGTGCGCCTTGTGACCCCACCACAGCAGCACGTCGGTGTCGGCCAGCACTTCCTCGGGCAGCCCGTGCTCCGGGTCGCTGAGCAGCGCGGTGCGCACGGTCGCGTCCGGCAGCTGCTCGCCGATCCCGGCGGCGAGGGCGCCGTGGATGCCGCCGGGGTAGTACTCCGCCATCCCAGCGGGGTCCTTTGTGGACTCGTGGACGCCTTCGTTCCACACGGTGATGCGAAGCGGGCTCATTCGACCACGATCTCCTTCTTCTCGGCTGCGGACTGGTAGCAGGCGTCGATCACCCGGGCGCGCTTCAGGGCGGTGGAACCGTCGTTGGCGGCCCACTCTTCCGGGTTCCGCAGCACACGGACGAAGTTCTCCACGACCCCGGCGTGCGCGTGGCCTGGCTCGGCGGGCGGGGTGTAGTCCGCGATCTCGCCGTCGACGTCCCGGTACACGCGGAGGTCGCCGACCTTGGCCTTCGTCGCGCCGACGGCCCGCAGCTCGGCGCCGCCGTCGGTGCCCAGGACGCTGAAGTCGATCAGGTCGAGCGGATCCCGGAACGCCGCCCACGAGGTCTCCAGCACGAGCGTGCCGCCGCCCTCCAGGCGGAGGAACGCCGCCGCGAAGTCCTCGACCTCGAACTTCGAGGCGGCCTCGCTCTTGGCGCTCCACTTCATCTCGCCGATGTCGCGGTGCCCGAGCTCGGCGTAGGTGACGGCGCTGACCGAGGTGACGCGCGGCTCGCCGAGCAGGAACAGCGAGTAGTCGAGCACGTGCACGCCGATGTCGGCCAGCGGGCCGCCGCCGGACATCTCCTGGTTGGTGAACCAGCTGCCCAGCTTCGGGATGCCGCGCCGCCGCATCCAGGACGCCTTCGCGTAGTACGGGCGGCCCAGGTCGCCGCGGTGGATGATCTCGCCGAGGGCCTGGATGTCGCCGCGCAGCCGGTGGTTGAACACGATGTCCAGCACGCGACCGGCCGAGCGCGCGGCGTCCACCATCTGCTGGCCCTCGACGCCGTTGCGCGCCAGCGGTTTCTCGCTGAGCACGTGCAGGCCGCGCTTCAGTGCGGCGATGGCGATCGGCGCGTGCAGGAAGGTCGGGACGGCGATGCTGACCGCGTCCAGACCCGGCAGCTCGATGAGCTTCTCCCAGCTCTCGAGCAGGTGCTTCGCGCCGTACTGCTCGCCCAGCGAGGCGAGCACGTCCGTCTCCTGCCCGGCGATCGCCACGATCTCGACGTCCGGGAGCGCCTGGTAGGCGGCGAGCGCCTGCTGGCCGGCCCAGCCGATGCCGATGACTCCGACCCGAAGCGTGGGGTCACTCATGAACGGGACTCCTTCGTGAGAGGTGGATTCAGCCCTTGATGGCGCCGGCGGTGAGCCCGGCGACGATGCGCTTCTGGAAGATCAGCACCACGACCAGCAGCGGGATGGTGACCAGCACCGAGGCCGCGCTGATGGTGCCGATCGGCTGCTCGAACTCGTTGGTGCCGGCGAAGAACGCGATGGCGACCGGGACGGTCCGCGCCGCCGGGGTCGAGGTGAGGGTGACGGCGAGCAGGAACTCGTTCCACACCGAGATGAACACCAGGATCGCAGTGGTCGCCAGGCCCGGCACCGCCAGCGGGAGGATGATCTTGCGGAAGGCCTGGAACGGCGTGGCCCCGTCGATCAGCGCGGATTCCTCCAGTTCGAAGGGGATTTCGCGGAAGAACGAGGTGAGCACGAAGATCGCCATCGGCAGTGCGAAGGTGAGCTTCGGGATGATCAGCCCGGGCAGCGTGTCGTAGAGGCCGATGTCGCTCCAGATCTTGAACATCGGGGCGGCGATGGCGATGACCGGGAACGTGGTGACGGACAGGACGAGGCCGAGGATCAGGCCCTTGCGCGACAGCTTCAGGCGCGCCAGCGCGTAGGCGGCGAACGACGCGAGCAGCAGCGCCAGGCCCGTGGTGATGACGCCGACCAGCACCGAATTCCCCAGCGCGGTGAGGAAGTTGCCGTTGTGGATGACGTCGAGGTAGTTCTGCAGCGACGGATCGGTGGGGTAGAGGCTGCCGGAGGACAGGTCGGCGCCGGTCTTCAGCGACGTGTTGATCAGCCAGTAGAACGGCACCAGCGAGCCCAGCATGACCAGCACGACGAACGCCATCGTCAACGGCCGCAACCGGTTCCGGTCCGGCCGCTTGCGCTGCCGGGGCGCGGGCCGCGGCGGGGCGGGTTTGGCGGTTTCGAGGACCATCGCCATCAGCTCTCCCTGGAGACGTCGCGGATGTTGCCCCCGGCGAAGCGGATGTACACCAGCGACACCACCATCACGGTGCAGAAGGTCAGGATGGATAGCGCCGAACCCTGCCCGATCAGCCTGCCCTCGCGGAGTTCCTGGTAGGCGAGCATGGACATCGTCTGCGTCCCGTTGGCGCCCTTGGTGAGCACGAACGGCAGGTCGAAGATCCGCAGCGCGTCCAGCAGCCGGAAGATCGCGGCGAGCGCGATCGCCGGGCGCAGCAGCGGCAGCGTGACGTGCCAGAACGTCTGCCACCGGCCGGCGCCGTCGAGGTCGGCGGCCTCGTAGACGTCGGCGGGGATGACCTGCAGGCCGGCCAGCACGAGCAGCGCCACGAACGGGGCGGTCTTCCAGACGTCGGCGACGATGATCACCGCCATCGCGTAGCCCGGCTCGGCCAGCCACACCGTGTCGCCGCCGGGCAGCCCCAGCCCCCGCAGGATCCCGGTCACCAGGCCGAGGTTCGACTCGAACATCGCCTGCCAGGTGATCGCGCTGACCACGGTGAGCACGGCGTAGGGGATGAGCAGCGTGGAGCGGAGCAGGCCCCGGCCGCGGAAGGCCATGTTGAGCAGCAGCGCCATCGCGACCCCGAGCACCACTTCCAGGCCCACCGAGACGAACGCGAAGAGGAACGTCTGCCCGAAGGCGTGCCACCAGGCCGGGGAGACCAGCGCCTCCAGGTAGTTGGCCAGGCCGACGAACTTCGACAGGCCAGCCTGCCGCACGCTGTAGACGTTCAGCGACAGCCAGATCGCGTAGCCGATCGGGACCGCGGCCACCAGGAACATGACGATGAGCGCGGGTGCGACCATCAGCGCGGCGGTGCGCCGCTGCTGGTGGTCGACGCGCTGCTTCTTCGGCTTCGTCAGGGTGGTCATCTAGAAGGTTTCCTGCGCGGTCTTGATGTCCGCGGCCATCTTCTGCACGGCGGTCTCCACGTCGACCTGGCCGGCCAGCACCGGGTAGACGTTGCTGTTGATGGCCTTCGAGATCTGCGCGTACACCGGCGACTTCGGCCGCGGCTTGGCGCTGATCACGGACTGCTTCAGCTGCGTGATGAACGGGATCTTGGCCTGGACCTCGGCGTCGTCGTAGGCCGCCGACGCCACGGGCGCCTGCGCGTGCTTGACGGCCATCGTCTTCTGGAACTCCGGGCTGGTGGCGTGGTCGATGAACGCCACGGCCCCGCCGACGTTGTCGGAGGCGGCGGCGATGGCCCAGTTCCAGCCGCCCAGCACGGCCGCCGGCTTGCTGTTCTCGTCGAACGCGGGCAGCGGTGCGACGGCGGTGGCTGGTCCGGAGGCGGTCTGCTGGATCAGCTTGTACGCGCTGGGCCACTGGCGGAGGTGCCCGGCGGCACCGGATTCGTAGGCGCGCCGCGAGGCGTCCTCGTCGTAGGTCAGCGAGGCGCGGTCGACGGCGCCGGACTTAACGCCGTCTGCCATCAGGTTCAGCACCGCGCGCGTCTGCGGCGAGTCGATGGTGATGTTGCCGTTCTCGTCGAGCACGGAACCGCCCGCGGAGTACAGCATTTCGAGGAAGTTCACCGTGAGGCCCTCGTACTGCTTGGCCTGGATCTCGACCTTGTTCTGCGGGTCCTGCTTCGCCTGCTCGTACACCTGCTTCCAGGTGGTCGGCGGCTGCACGCGGTCGTTGCGGTAGAACACCAGGCCCGCGTTGGTGTAGAAGGGCGTGGCCCAGTAGCGGTTCGCGTAGTGCGAGGTTTCCAATGTGGACGGGATGAAGCCGGCCTTGCGCTGCTCGACCAGCTTGGTCTGGTCCTGCACCCAGCCCTGTGCCGCCCACTCGCTGACCCAGGTCACGTCCATCAGGTAGACGTCGCACTCGGACGAGCCGCCTTCGAGGCGCTGGATGGCCTGCGCCCGCGCGGCGTCGGTGTCCTGGCCGAGCTCGACGTAGCGGGCGGTGACGCCGGTTCCCTTGGCGTTGAAGGAATCCGTCAGCGTCTTGAACACCCCGGTGTCCCGGATGCCGCAGGCGGTCACCTCGCCCGTGGCGCCCTGCGCGGAGCCGGGTTCGACGACCTTCGCCTCGGGCGCCTGCTCGGCGCTCGGGCCTTCGGGCGTTCCGCCCGCGCAGCCCGCGAGCGCGAGAACGGTGGTCACGGCGATTGCTTGGGACGCGGCGCTTCTCAGCCTCATCGATGATCATCTCCGCTTCGCGGTTCGGGCATCGGGATCGCGCGACGGCGTCCCGGATCCGGGTCAGAACTGCGGCGTGAGACGGCTCAAATAGTTAGCCGCGCGGATGCGGCGTGTCAAGCATGAGCCGGCAGATCCCGTCCGGCGACAGCACGTCCTCGATCGCGGCGACCACTGCGCCCGCCAGCCCGGCGGAGCGGCCTAAAGCGCTGTTGACCAGCGACAAGTTCCGGGTGGCCAGCGGCAGCGCGCGCCGGTAGACGACGCTGCGGATGCCGGCGAGCATGTCGTCGCCGGCGGCGGTGACGAGTCCACCGAGGACGATCCGCTTCGGGTTGTAGAAGTGCACCAGCATCGCCACCACCTCGCCGATCGTCGCGGCCGCGGAGCGGACCTGGCGCACGGCCGTCGCATCGCCGTCGCGCAGCAGCCGTGCGAGATCCTCGGTGGTCTGCGGGCCGCCTGCCTCGGTGCGCAGCGCCCGGAGCACCGCGTCGGCCGACGCGACCGCCTCCACGCAGCCGACGTTGCCGCACTGGCAGACCACCTCGTCCGCGCCGGGCACCCGGATGTGCCCGATGTCGCCCGCCGCGCCGTCGGAACCCCGGTGCAGCTCGCCGCCGGCGGACACGATTCCGCCGCCGATGCCGGTGCCGATCTTCAGGAACAGCAGGGGAGATTCCTCCGGCGGGAGCGCGCGGGCCTCGCCTAGCGCCATCAGGTTCACGTCGTTGTCCACCGACGCCGTGCAGGCGAACCGCTCGGCCATCGTGTCGCCGACCGGGAAGCCGTCCCAGCCGGGCATGATCGGCGGTCGCACCGGCATGCCCAGCCGCGGATCGACCGGCCCCGGCAGGCCCATCACCAGCGCCTTCACCTCGTCCCGCGCGACACCGGAGTCGCCCAGCAGGTCGTGCAGGTGCTTGGTGACCACGTCCAGCGAATGCTCCGGGCCGTCGGCGATGTCCAGCGCCACCTGCCGCTCGGCGAGCACGTCCTGACCCAGGTCGGCGACCGCCAGACGGGTGCTGTGCACGCCGACGTCGGCGGCCAGCACGACGCCGGCACGCGGCGCGATGGCCAGCCGGTGCGCGGGCCGACCGCGCCCGCCGCTGCCCATCGGGCCGCGTTCGACGACCACGCCGGCCGCGATCAACGCGTCGAGATGGCTGTTGACCGTGGACCGCGCGAGCCCGGTGGCGCGCACCAGCTCGACCCGGGTTTCCGCCGCTCCCGACGCGATCAGCCGGGCCAGCCCGCTGTGCACCAGGTTGCCGTCGGCCCGCCCGGACGTCCTCGGCACCGCCAACCGGACCGGTTCCCACCCCATCGTCGCTGCTCCCGTCGTGCAATGCCGCTCGATTAATGACCGAAAAGAAAATAAATCACAGATCTTGCCGACTTTAAACCGGCGATCTAGTTTTAACCGCGACGAAATTCGGGCGTGAGACACCCGTAGTTGTCAACAGTTCCAACCGAAGGAGGCTCCTCGTGAGCCCTGCACCTTCCGGGCGAGGCGTGGCGATCCTGGGCGCCGGGATGATCGGCGACGTGCACCGCCGCGCGGCGATCCTCGCGGGCGCCGAGGTGGTCGGCGTCCTGGCGTCGTCCCCGCAGCGTTCGCAGCAGGTGGCGGAGGGCTGGGGCGTGGCCGCGTACCAGGACCTCGCCGAGGTGGTGGCCGACGAACGCGTCGACGTGGTCCACGTCTGCACGCCGAACGCCACGCACGCGCCGTTCGCGGAAGCCGCCCTGCGCGCCGGAAAGCACGTGATCTGCGAGAAGCCGCTGGGCATTTCGACGGCGGAAGCCGAGCGGATGACCGCCGCGGCGGCGGAAAGCGGCCTGGTGGCGGCGGTTCCGTTCGTCTACCGCTACCACCCGGTGGTGCGGGAGATTCGCGCCCGGCGGCAGGCAGGCGAGTTCGGCGCCTGGAACCTGCTGCACGGCAGCTATCTGCAGGACTGGATGCTCTCGCCGGACGCTTCGAGCTGGCGGGTCGACCCGGAGCTCGGCGGGCCGTCGCGGGCGTTCGCCGACATCGGCTCGCACTGGTGCGATCTGGTCCAGTGGGTTTCCGGCGAGATGTTCACGGATGTGCTCGCCGAACTGTCCATTGTGGTCCCGACTCGGCCGGCGGCGGCCGGGCCGACCTTCGCCGGCCCCACCGAGGTCGCGGGCGATCGGGTCGAGGTCCGCACCGAGGATTCGGCCGCGCTGCTGCTGCGCACCGCCGCCGGCGTGCTCGGCTCGGCGACGATCTCGCAGGTCGCCGCGGGCCGGAAGAACCGGCTGTGGTTCGAGCTGGACGGCGCGCTGGGCAGCGCGGTGTTCGACCAGGAGGAGCCCGAGCGGATCTGGCTCGGCGGCGCGGACGGCAACCGCATCCTGGTCCGCGATCCCGAGCACGGTTCGCCCGAGCAGCGCCGGTTGTCGAAGCTGCCCGCCGGGCACGCGCAGGGATACGCGCAGTGCTTCGAAGCGTTCGTCGCGGACACCTACGCCGCGATCGACGGCGGCAGCCCGGAGGGGCTGCCCACGTTCGAGGACGGCCTGCGATCGGCCCGGCTGGTCGACGCCGTCCTCCGCTCCGCCCACAACGGTTCCTGGACGAAGGTGTGAACATGCAGCTCGGAATGCTCACCGCGTGTCTTCCACAGTGGACGCTGGACCGGATCGCCGGCTGGGCCGCGCAGGCCGGGTACGAGGCGCTGGAAGTGGCCGTGTGGCCCGGCACCGGCGGCCGCGACTTCGAGGCCGCGCACCTGCCGGTGGCCGACTTCGGCCCGCGCGAGGTCGACGAAACCCTCGCATTGTTCGACAAGCACGATCTGACGCTGTCGGCGTTCGCCTACTACGAGAACAACCTTCACCCGGATCTGGCGCGGCGCGAGGAGATCCGCACGCACCTGAAACACGCGATCGACGCGGCGCAGGCGCTCGGCGTGCCCTACGTCGGCACGTTCGTGGGCCGGGACTGGACGAAGCCGGTGGCCGACAACCTCGCCGAAGCGGAGCGGGTGTTCCCGGAGCTCGTCGAGTACGCGGGCGAGCGCGACGTGAAGATCATCGTCGAGAACTGCGTGATGGAGGGCTGGCACCCGGACGGATATCCCGGGAACCTGGCGTACTCGCCGGAGCTGTGGGAGTGGATGTTCGGCCTCGGCCTGTACCTGAACTGGGATCCGTCGCACCTGACGTGGATCGGCATCGACGCGGTCGAGACCATCGCGCCCTACATCGACCGAATCGTCCACGCCCAGGCCAAGGACGTGGAGCTGGATCCGGCGGCGCGGCAGCGCTACGGCTTCTTCGGCAAGGTGGACAAGGGCGGCAATCCCTGGGACATGGGCTGGTGGCGCTACCGGGTGCCGGGCCTGGGCCAGGTCGACTGGGCGCGCGTGGTGGACCGGCTCTACGAGCACGGCTTCACGGGCACGCTGTCGGTGGAGCACGAGGACCCGGTGTGGGGCGGCGACGACGAGCGCATCACCCAGGGCCTGAACATCGCGCACCGGACCCTGCGCCCGCTGATCGTCGGCTGAGCCGGAGGTGGCCTTGCTTTCCGTGCAGCTCTACAGCGTCCGTGAACAACTGGCGACCGATCAGCAGGCGACCTTGGCGCGGCTGGCGGAGATCGGTTTCCGCTACGTCGAGCCGTTCGGCCTCGGCTCCCCGGACAAGCCCCTTTCCGATCGCCTGGCCGCAGCCCGCGCCCTGCGGTCCGACCTGGACGCGGCCGGTCTGGCGGTGTCGGCGGTGCACGCCGGGCTGCCCGGCGACGTGACAGAACTGGTGGAGGAGTGCGCGATCCTGGGCGCCGACGTGGCGTTCGTCCCGCACCCGCGCCTGGTCCCGGGCTTCGGTGAGGAGACCTTCGCCGACCCGGCCCAGGTCGACGCCTTCGCGGAAACCCTGGGCTCGGCGGCCGAATCGGCGACCGCCGAGCTGCGCCTGGGCTACCACAACCACTGGTTCGAATGGGCCGAACTCCCGGACGGCACCACGGGCTACGACCGCTTCTGGTCCCGCGCGGGCGACGACCTCCTCGCGGAACTCGACGTCTACTGGGCGGTCGCGGCGGGTGCCGACCCGGCGTCGGTCCTGGCGTCCCTGGGCTCCCGGGCCGTCGCGGTCCACCTCAAGGACGGCCCGGCCCTGCCCGGAGCGCCCCAGACGCCGATCGGCACCGGCAAGGTCGACATCGCCGAAGCGCTCCGCGGCGCATCGGGGATCCGTTGGCACGTAGCCGAAATCGACACCACCGAACTCGATCCGTTCGAGCTCCTCGCCACCAACGCCAACGCGCTGGTGGACGCGGGGCATTCCAGCTGGTCCCGGTAGCGGCCGGTGCGGGCTTCGCACTGGAGCCAAGCCCGCACCGGCTCACTCGGCGATCCGGCGCAGCAATCCGGCGACGAGCGCGACGCGATCGGGGATGTCGTCGACGATCACGTGCTCGTGCAGGGCGTGTGCGCCGTCGCCGCTGGCTCCGAGCCCGTCGAGCACCGGAAGGCCAAGCGCGGAAACGAAGTTCGCGTCACTGCCGCCGCCGACGCTGATCGGTTCGAGCGGCGCGCGCAGTGACGCGGCGACCTCGTCGGCGAGGTCGAACAGCCGCCTGCTCTCCGGCGTGAGCCGCATGGGCGGGCGGCTCCACCTTCCTTCGACCTCCACCCGCACGCGCGGGTCGCCGGCGCGGAGCCCGGCGAAGACCGCGTCGATGCGGTCGGCCTCGGCTTGGTCGCTGATCCGGATGTCGATGAGGCAGCTGGCCTTGCCCGCGATGACGTTTCGGGCGGTGCCGCCGCTCATCGTGCCGACGTTGATCGTGGTGCCGCGCTCGTGGTCGGCTTCCCCGGCGATCCGGTGGATGATCTCGGCGAGCGCGTGGATCGCGCTGGCACCGTCGGTGGCGTTGTTCCCGGAGTGGGCCTCCACGCCGTGCGCGGTGATGGTGAAGATCCCGACGCCCTTGCGCTCCGCCTTGACGTCCCAGCCGACGCCCGGTTCGAGCACCAGCGTCGCCAGGCAGTCCGGCGCAGCGCGTTCGATGTGGGGCCGGGACATCGGGCTGCCGAGTTCTTCGTCGCCGTTGAACATGAACCGGACTGTCGGGCACGGCAGGTCGAACGCGCGCAGCGCCAGCAGCGCCCAAACTCCGGTGACCAGACCGGTTTTCATGTCGTAGACGCCCGGCCCGGTCGCCGTCCCGTCCTCCCGCACGGCGAACGGCCACCCGTCCGCGGTTCCCGCGGGCCAGACGGTGTCGTAGTGGCCGATCATGAGCACGGGCGCTTCGGTGGAGCCGGCGTAGGTCACCTCCAGCAGATCGCCGTGCTCCGCGTGTTCGTGCCGCGTGCACTGGGTCGGCGTGCCGAGCCTGTCCCGCAGCCACGCCGTGATCGAGTCGGCTGCCTTGTCCAGCAACGCTTTCTCGCTGCTCGGCGACTCGTGGTGCACCAGCGTCGACACATCGCCGAGCAGCTCGTCGAGCCGGTCTCGGCACCACGTGGACAACGGCTTCGTGGACAAATCGTGCGCCTTCCTGCGTTGGGGATGGTTCATCGGACGGGAACGCCGGGGCCGAGCGGGATGCCGAGCGCGTACCAGGCCAGGAACATCAGGACCCAGACGCACAGGTTGACGATCGCCAGCGGCAGCACGAGCGACATCAGGGTGCCGATCCCGGCGGACGGGCGGTAGCGGCGGATGAAGCCGAGCGCGATGACGAAGTACGGGCTCATCGGCGTGAGGCTGTTGGTCGGCGCGTCGGCGACGCGGAACAGGGCCTGGGTGGTCTCCGGATGGATGTCCAGCAGCATCAGCATCGGCACCAGCACCGGGGCGACCAGTGCCCACATGGCCGATCCGCTGGTGAGCAGCAGGTTCAGCGCGCTGATCAGCAGCACCGCGCTCACGAAGATCACCACGGGCGGCGCGTCGATCGAGTCCAGCACGCCGGCGCCGGAGATCGCGATGACCTGGCCGATGTTGGTCCACTTGAAGTACGCGAGGAACTGCGAGACGGCGAAGAACAGCACCAGCACCGGGACCAGTTCGCGCAGCCCCTGGCCCATCAGCTCCGGGAAGTCCTTGGCGGAGCTGATGGTCTTCACCGTCACGCCGTAGACGGTGCCGATGACCATGAAGAACAGCATCATGATCACCGCGACGTTCTCCATCAGCGGGGAGTCCACGATGGACCCGCCTTCGCCGCGCAGCGGCGAACCGCTCGGCAGCACGGCGAGCACCACCGCGGCGAGGAAGAGGGCCGCGGCGATCAGCGCCCGCCGCACCCCGGTGCGCTCGGCGGCGGACAGGGACATGTCGGGCAGCTCGTCGACATCGGTCAGCTCCGGCTCGACGGCGTTCATCGCGGCGACCCGGCGGGAGACGACGAGCTCGGTCACCACGGTGATCGAGACCGCCAGCAGCAGCGAGGACGCCGCCGAGAAGTAGTAGTTGGACACCGGGGTGACCAGGTAGTCCGGGTCGATGGTGTGCGCGGCCGACGTGGTCAGGCCGGCGAAGACCGCGTCCGACGCCTCGATCACCGGGCTGATGCTGCTCGCGCCGCCGACTGCGACGTAGGCGACGACCGCGCCGATGATCGGGCTGCGGCCGACGGCCCGGAACACGATCATGCCGAGCGGGATCATCACCACGAACGCGGCATCCGACGCCAGGTGGGCGAACATCGAGGTCAGCGCCACGGAGAAGGTGACGAGGCCGGCGGGCACCTTGGCCAGCGCGGCCCGCATCATCGCCGCCAGCAGGCCGGTCTTGTCCGCGATGGCCACGCCGAGCATGACCACCACGATCATCCCGAGCGGCGGGAAGTTCACGAAGTTCTTGATCAGATCGCCGAGCATCATCTGGACCCCGGCGCCGGAGACGAGGCTCTTGACCCCGACCTCCTTGCCGTCCACCGGGGAGATCGCGGAGACGCCGAGCGCGGCCAGCAACCAGCTCGCCAGCACCACCGCCGCGCTCAGGATCACGAAGAGCCAGAAGGGATGCGGCAGCTTGTTCCCGACCCGATCCACCACGTCGAGCACGCGCATCACCAACGACGTCACCGAACGTCGTCTCGTCGTCACCTCAGTCAAGGACCCCTCCGCTTCCATCAAACGGTGATTTGATCCAGCATCCAAACTTCAGATGCAGGCTTGTGTCAAGTAAGCTATGTCAGCGGGAGAACCGTTCAACTTGAGGTGAGGTTTTGCAAACACTGGATGACGCGGACCTTGATCTGGTGGCCGCGCTGCAGCTCACGCCCCGGGCGCCGCTGAACGCCGTTGCGGAGATCCTGGGCACCTCGGCCAGCACGGTCGGCCGGCGAATCCAGCGGCTGCAGGAGAGTCGGCTCCTGCGCTTCATCTCCACCGTGCACTGGTCGCTGATCCTCACCGCCAACCCCTACGTGGTGTGGATCAAGTGCGAGCCAGGCATGGCCTCCGGCGTCGCGGCAGCGATCCAGGAGGTACCGGAGGCCCAGTCCATCATGATCATCAGTGGTGACGCGGATATCTACTGCACCATCTATCCGCTGGCGGAAACCGACCTGCGCCGCCTGCTGACCCACACGTTGCCCGGCATACCGGGCATCGCGTCCATCGAGTCGCACCTCGTGCTGCGCACGGCGCGCCAGGCCGTGGCGTGGCACCTGGACCGGCTCACCGGCGAGCAAACCGCTGCGCTGCGCGAGCACGCCGACGCCGACCCCAGCTCGCCGCCGGAGCGCGTCGGGCCGCTCAACGAAGCCGAGTTCAACACGCTGCGCCTGCTCGTCGACGACGGCCGGATCTCCGCGGCACAAGCCGCCCGCGAGCTCGACGTCAGCCGGTCGACCGCGTACCGGCTGATCCAATCGGTGCTGGAAGCGGGTGCCGCCCGCCCCCGGGTGGAGATCGAACCCGCGGTCCTCGGCTTCCCGCTCACGGCGCTGATCACCCTCGACGTCCAACCGCAGCACATCCCGGCGGTGCTGGCCGAACTGGGCGCGCATCCGTCCGGACGGTTCACCGTGATGACGGCCGGGCCGTCATCGATCACCCACCACGCCGTGTTCCGCGGCGAAGACCACCTGTCCCGGTTCGTCACGGAAGACATCGGGGCGCTCCCCGGCATCAACGGCCTGAACATGTCGACGGCGCTCGCGGTCCTGCGCCGCCAGTGGATCGACCGCGACAACGACGTACTCATCGGAGACCGAGTGCACGACGTCCTGTCGCGCCCCTGATCTATGCCCGAGATGGCCGCGATCGCCGTGGCAACCGCGTCTCAAGTAACCGTCAGTCGCCCCGGGCAGGAGCGACGTGGTCCCTCATCCCCGTTGCTGCTCCCAGAACAATGCGGCGATTCGGCCGCGCGATGTGAAGCCCAATTTCGTGAGGATGTGCTCGATGTGGCTTTCCGCCGTCCGTCGCTTAATCGCCAAATGCGCTGCGATTTCCTTGTTTGACAACCCCTGGGCGACGAGCTGGGCGACTTCTCGTTCTCGCGGCGTCAGAAGCGCGTGGATTCCCGCCGCGCTCTCTGCCTGAGAACCGGACACCGCTACTGTCTTCTCATTCAGCGCACGAACGACGATCTCGTCAACCGTGTGGCCTGCGCCGTGTTGGTAGGAGGCTTCGAATGCTTTGTCTCCGACGGCCCGACGAGCATGCGCCTCGCACTGATTGTGCCAGTCCATATAGTGGTGGAAGCCCAGGAGGTACTCACCGAGCGGCCGCCAGAGCTTGTGACTCGCGGCCAGCAGCTCGGCGGCGCGTTCGCCATTTCCGTTCCTGGCCTCCACCCAAGCTAGGGCCTCGACGCAGAGTGCGATGTTGAGCGGATCGCTGAGAGGCCGTTCGATTCGCAGGCACTCTCGCAGGTGGGCGGTCATGTGCTGCAGATCGCCCTGCGTCCACCGGATGACCGCCAGGATCCACAGCATCCACGACCGGCTCCACTGTTCGCCGTGTGCCCGGCAGAGCTTCTCGCATTCCTGACAGAGGGAGAGACCGCGATCAGCATCCCCAGTCAGACACCGGGCGAGCGCGAGCCGGAAGAGAGCCGTGGCCAGGTGGGTGCTCGGCCTGCCGAGTGCCCGCTCCTGAGACAATGCCTGCTCCAGCAAGGGCACCGCTTTGGTCAGATTGTTTGATACGAGTTCAGCATGTCCCAAAAGCTGCGCTGCGTGAGCCAGTGCCGCCTGGTCATCCAGTGCACGCGCCAGGCGTGAGCATTCGTTCAGCATGCTCAAGGCAGCGTCCGTGTCGCCTTGTCGGATGGCGAGATAGCCATTGACCCACAGCGCCTTGGTGCGCTCTTGGCTCGGCTGCAAGTCGAGGGTGAGTGCCCGGTCGAGCCACTCGCGGCCTTCCTGGGGCGAGCTGCAGGCAACCCAGTAAAACCACAGGGCGCCGGCCATCCGCAGCCCGGCTCTGGCTTCCCCTGGTTCGGTGAGGCAGTATTCCAGCGCTGCCCACAGGCTGGCCTGGTCGAGTTGCAAGCGGGAGAACCACTGCAGCTGGTGAGGACCGAACCAGTTGGCGTCGGCCTGTTCGGCCAGGTCGAGGTAGTAGTCCCGGTGCTTACGGCGCAGCGCGGCCAGAGCACCGTCTGTGCCGAGCTGCTCATGCCCGAAATC
Source organism: Saccharopolyspora sp. NPDC050389 (assembly GCF_040655595.1). Classification (NCBI taxonomy): domain Bacteria; kingdom Bacillati; phylum Actinomycetota; class Actinomycetes; order Pseudonocardiales; family Pseudonocardiaceae; genus Saccharopolyspora; species Saccharopolyspora sp. NPDC050389. The sequence goes on along the minus strand of NZ_JBFAKG010000005.1, from coordinate 49,942 downwards.
GCGGATCGTGGAGAGAAACCGATACCGGGAGCCAACATGGTGCTGTTCTCGGATCAGAATTGACTTTTCCACCAACCCCACGACACCCATGAACACTTCGTCAGGCGACAGGCCGTCATCCGTGCACACCTGTTGTGCGGCCTCGATGTCGAACTCGCCCGGGAAAACGGATAGTCGTGACCACAGCACCTGTTCTTGCTGGGTGCACAGGTCGAAACTCCACTCCATGGCGGCCCGCAGCGTCTGGTGGCGCGGCAAGCCGGCACGTTTTCCCTCCGTCAACAGTCGGTACCGGTCCTTTAACCGGGCAAGGATTTGCTCCACCGACAGTGCTCGCATGAGGACTGCGGCCAGCTCGATCGCGAGTGGAAGACCATCCAATCGGCCGCACAACCGAGCCACCGTCTGCTCATTGTCCGGACCGAGCGTGAATTCTGGATTTACCGCCGAGGCGCGATCTTCAAACAATTTCAGCGCCTCGTACTCCCGAGCAGTACCCTGTACCAGGGTGTTGTCGGTCGGCACGGACATCGGCGGTACCTGCCAGATGTGCTCGCCGCCGATCATTAGCGGTTCGCGGCTGGTTGCAAGAACATGCAGTTTCGGTGCGGCTTCGAGCAGGGTGGCGACGAGATAGCCGCAGGCATCACGCAAGTGCTCGCAGTTGTCCAACACCAGTAGCAATTGCTTGTCTGCGAGGTGGTCAACAAGCACATCTTCAGGTGCACGAGCCGTGCGATCGCGCAACTGGAGGCTCGATGCCACTGCGCGAGCCACTAGCGAGTCGTCGTCCAGCTCTGCAAGCTTGACCAGCCAGACACCGTCCGGGAAAGCCCGCCGCAGGTCCTCCGCAAGACGCAACGCCAAACGCGACTTCCCTACACCGCCGGGCCCGGTCAGTGTCACTAGCCGGGCCCTCGACAGTAGCCCCTTGACTTCGGCCATTGCTCGACAGCGCCCAACAAAACTGCTCAGGTCGCCAGCGAAGTCACCGACCCGTTGACTTGCCATCCTAATCATCAGGCTCATTCGATTCAGAGACTGCTCTCAGTATATACCGCTCCCTCTCGGCGGCTGGGATAGCGGCCCGGTTCGCTCCGGTGGAGACACAACGTCAGGAGCGGTGTAATCCGTCCTGCGGGACTGAGGACCGGCAGCGGTGCGCGGCGGCCGGTACCTCGGCCGGTCACGGTCTCTACGAGGCTGTGGGGCAAGCCCCACAGCCTGCCCCATCGGTCTGCTCGTCCAGCTCGCCGACCACGGTGTCGTTCGCAACGTCAGACATCAGGGGCACTTCCGTAATCGGGAGTCCCGATGGCCGTCACCAATAACCGGCAGGCATGGACTGACGCGCCCCCTCCGATTTCGGTGGTACTTTTAAGTTAGTCGCCTCCGTCTCCGCCCGAGACGATACATGCAACAATCCAATGAATTCGTTTTTCTTTGCTGGCCGCGTCACTGGGGAAACCGGTCGTGAGTGTGTGCCTGATCCTCGCCAGAGCGAGCACTCCTGGCTGGTAAGTTCGGTCGCCGGAACCGCATGCACGAGAGGGTCAGCGTGGGATCTCCGCACGAGGGCACACAAAACAACGCGTCGGCCGCTGAGAACGTCGTCCAGGCCCAGAACGTGCATGGAGATGTGCACATTCACGGCTCGGCTGGTTCGTCGGGTTCACGTGTGGTGCCGCGTCAGTTGCCCGCGACGGTGCGGTATTTCATCAACCGCGCCGTTGAACAAGACGCGTTGACCACGTTGCTCAAGGGCGCTGGCAGTGACCACACGGTCCTGGTGTCGACTGTTGATGGGCTCGCTGGGGTGGGTAAGTCGACATTGGTGGTGCAGTGGGCTCACCAGGTGCGGGAGCAGTTCGCCGACGGGGAGCTTTACGTCAACCTGCGGGGCTTCGATCCGGCCGCCGAGCCGATGGCTCCAGCTGAGGCCTTGGCGGGGTTTCTTACCGCTCTGGGAATGGCTCCGGAGGCGGTGCCCGTCGCAGAAGATGCCCGCGCGGCGCAGTTTCGCACGCTGTTGCATGGGCGGCGGATGCTGCTCGTGCTGGACAACGCCCGCGATGCCGAGCAGGTGCTGCCGCTGCTGCCAGGCTCGTCCGGGTGCCTTGTAGTCGTCACCAGCCGCCAGCGACTGGACGGGCTCGTCGCCCACCACGGGGCGCAGCGGCTCTCGCTGACTACGTTCACCCGCGACGAAGGTCGCCAGTTGCTGGCGCGCTTTCTCGGTGCCGAGCGCCTGGCCAATGAGCCGGAGGCGGCTGCGGCTCTGCTGGAGCATTGTGCGGGGCTGCCGCTGGCGCTGACGCTGGTCGCTGTACAGGCCGCCGCCGAGCCCGACGTGCCACTGGACGACCTCGCCGCCGACCTGCGCGACGAGCGCGACCGGCTCGATGCTCTCGATGTGGGCGGAAGAACCGGTATCCGGGCGGTGTTCTCGTGGTCCTACCGCTCGCTTTCCCCGCAAGCCGCTCGGCTGTTCCGCTTGCTCGGACTACCCAACTCGCCGGACATCAGTTCCGGGGCGGCTGCCGCTCTGGCCGGGGTGGACCAGCACCGCGTTCGCCGGGTGCTGGCCGAGCTCTCCCGGGCACACCTGCTCACCCGACGCGCGGGAGACCGCTACGTTTTCCATGACTTGCTGCGTGCTTATGCGCGCGAGCGCGCACACACCGACGACAGCGAACAGGAACGCACCACGGCGTTACAACGCCTGCTCGACCACCACCTCTACACCACCTATACCGCCAACCAACGATTAGCACCCACCCGGCTCCTGCCCGACCTGGACTACACCGACAAGCAGCTAAGGCGCGACTTCGCCACCAACGAAGAGGCCCTGGCCTGGTGGGACGCTGAGCACAACAGCGTGCTCGCCACTATCCGGCAGGCGATGACACTCCGGTTGCCCCGAGGCCCCTGGCTGGCACACGTAGCCACCTACCTGTTCAAACTGCGCGGACTGATCGACGAATTGAAGGCCAGCAGTACCGACGGGCTCAACGGTGCACAGGAAAACGCAGACCGCCCCGCACAGGCGCGGATACTCATGGACCTCGGCACAGCGCACCACTTTCGCGGTGAACTTGATTCAGCTGTCCGCTACCACCAATCTGCCGTCGAGCTGTTCGCCGAGCTAGGCGAACACCACTGGGAAGCCTTGATGCACGTCATCCTTGGAGAGACCTTCCTCGGCTTGGAGCGCTACGCGGACGCGGCCGCCTCCGCGCGGGCCGCGCTACGAATGCAGGACAACTCTGACGCCCAGGTCATCATTGACCCAGGAGCAGCCGATGCAGTTCTCGGACACGCATTGGCCTGCCTCGGTGACTTCACCGAAGCGTTCACCCACCTGCACCGCTCCCTCGAAACGAGTTCTGATCAGTTCTTGCAGGGCTACACGCTGGGCTACCTCGGATCCGCCTACCTCCGCGCCGGAGATATCGACAACGCGGTGCGCACCTACCGCCGGGCCGTGGAGCACTGTCGCGCCATCGGCCACCGGTTGGGCGAGGTGACCAGCCTCAACAAGCTCGGCGAGGCCCTACACGCCACTGGTGATGTGGAAGGAGTTCGGGAAGCCTGGCAGGCGGCACTCGTCCTTCTTGACGAGCTCGGGCACCCCGACGCCGAAACCGTCCGCGCCCAACTCGACGACTTGGACGCCGGCACACCAGGACCAAGCGCGACCGGTTAGCGTGTTCTGAAACCTTCTGCTCCGACCAGCCGCGCACCTGACCGATGCCCGATTGGCGAAGTACGGTTGCAGCACTGGGTAAACCGGTTGTGAGTGAGTGCCCGAATCTCGCCAGAACAAGCACTCGCGGCTGGTAGTTTCGGTCGACGGAAAGATCGGGGCTGGTGAATAGCGGGGCACGTGGCGAACAACAAGCGGAAGAAGCAAAAACGCGGCCCTGCCGGCAGGACGACCACAGCTCCGACCCGGCCGATTCCGGAGCCTGAAGAGGTTTCCGAAGAGCGTTCGTCCAGCCCCAAGCCGCCGTGGCTCGTTCTTGTTCTGGCGTTGGGTTGTTTCGCCGTCATCAAGCCCGACATCTGGCTGACGTGGTCGCGAGACCAAGCACCTGAATGGGCCCAAACCGGCGCGCTCGCAGTCGGTCTCTTCGCGATCTGGCTGATCCTGCGCGGCCTGTGCGCCACGCAGTGGCTCGGCGCGTCCCGCGTTCAACAGACGGCGGAAGTGCGTTCGACCCGCCAGCTGACCGAACTGATGCTGTCGCGAACCGCGATCTGCACCCTGGCCGGAACCTTCCTGGCCCTGATGGTCGCCGGCCGAGCGGAAGCGGCGGGAGTCAAGGTGACGAGCCTGATCAGCGACCTTGCCACGGTCGGCGCACTCGTCGGGCTCGCATCCTGCGCGCCGCGCAGCGTGATCCAGAGCATCCGCATCTTCAAGCTCCTCAAGGAAAGCGACCGCCGGAACTGGGTTCGAGCCCACCTGACGCTGGCGATCGTCGACCTGATGGTCCTCTTCGAACTCTGGAACCTGATCCGCTCGGTGCTGTTCAACAAGTGAGGGGCACTCTTAACCAAGTTACTTGGCTAAGGGTGCCCCTCACCCAGGCACGATCGGGGTCAACGAGGGAAGCGGTCGTCCTTCACTGCGGCGATGAACGCCGACCACTGCGCGCGAGTCGCGGTGAAGTACCCGGCGGCGCGGTCCTTGCTGTCCCGCACCGCCGCGTCTAACGCCACCCGTCCGACCTCGACGCACTGGCCACCGCTCTTCGAACGCGACGATGTCCGCCAGTTTGTTGGTAAGAGCTCCATTTGGTCCTCCCGCGCCTGCTAATCAGCTTGGACCAGCCTACGTAGCCGGTCGAGCGATGCGGGGCCAGACAGAGCTACAGATCTCAGCTCGTCGAACAGGTAGCGCAGGGCCGACACCTCGTCCTCGTCGTCGACCGTGTTCCCGCCAAGTGGGGTGTCGAGGAAGCCGATGCTTTCTTCCTGGTCAGGGAAGGACAAGATGACGAATGTCCCACTCGGCGACGCATGTGCGCCAGCTTCGTAGGGCAGCAGCTGGAGAATCACGTTCGGGCGTTGGCATTGCTCGATGATGTGCGTGATCTGTTCCTTCATCACGTCAAGGCCGCCGACCTGACGATGAAAGGCGGCCTCGCTGACGACTGCGCGCAGCTGCAGAGGCGGATCAGATGAGAGGCGGTTCTGCCGAGTCATCCGCGCTTTGACACGTCGATCGATGTCGCGGGGATCGGTGTCGTAGCGCCCAGCTCGGTGGATCTCGCGCGCGTATTCCTCTGTCTGAAGCAAACCAGGAATCAGGTCGAGTTCGAAGTTTGCGACCTCCACGGCCGTCGACTCGAATTCGACATAGGGCTCGAACCACTCGGGCAAACGGTAGCTCGACCACCAGCCGCGTTCCTCGGCCTGCTTGCGCGTCTCGTCAAGTTGGGCCCTGACCTCGTCACTGGCCTCGTACAGGTTGAGCAGCTTCGTGAGCTCGATCTTTTTGATCTTGCTTCGCCCCGCCTCAAGATGGCGAATTTTCGATGTCGAGCAGCCGAGGCGCTCGGCTGAGTCTTCGACGCTGCAGCCTGCTTGGTTTCGAAGTTTGGTCAGCCAAGATCCCAGCTGCCGCCGCCGTGCAGTTGACATGCCGCCACCTTATGCGCGAACGAACCGTTGATCATTCACCCGATCCATCGACTGTTGATCTGACACTATCAACAATATCTTTGACAGTGTCAGAATCATGGGCTGATTGGAGCTGATTGGCGTGGCGTGGTGGGCGGAGTTCGATGCGGCTTCTCTGTTGGCTCGGCGGGATGACATCGTTTACTGGATCGTGCCGTCCGGTGCGAAGGTTCGGCACGGCATCACCGACAAGCCCGGTCGCTGGCCCGCCGGTACGGAAGTCGTTGCGCTGTGCGGAGAAGGCGTGAAGATCCCGCTCGCCACTCCGTATCCCGCGACACCGAGAACCGCCAGCGTCACGATCCAGTGCGACGGCTGCGTCGCGGAATACCGGCTGCGCGGCTCGCCCTCCACCGTCTGGGACTTCTGATCAACCCCCAGTCCGGCCTCGCCGCAGTGTTCGCCCCGGCGCGGCGAGGCCCGTCCGGCGGGGGCGGGCTCCCTCCCCCGTCCTCGCCCCCGCCGGACACTCCAGAAGGGACTCTCGGCATGGCCGCTCTCCTCGGATCCGCCATCACCGCCTTCCTGTTCGCAACGGGAATCGTCTGCTGGCGCAGAGGGAAATCCGGCCAGCACGGTGGATCAGGTGACGGCGCGACAGGCGTTTGGCAGCTGTGTGCGCAGGTTGCTGCGGAGCGGCAGCGGGAGATGGAAGCCGAAGCCTACGGGCGTCACGCGCTGCGACGGTCGGCTTTCGTGCTTACTCGATCGGGGGATGGGGCGGCGCGCGTGGGGTATTTCGGGCCGACCGGCGTTGATGATGATCCGCATGGTTGAGAACGGAGTTGGCAAGGCCGAGCGAGCCGGTGGTGCCGGGCACGGGTTGGAGGAAGAGCGGCTGGAGCGGACCCGGACCGGTGGGATCTGGGTTTCCGCCGTCATCGCGGTGGTCGTGCTCGTGTTCGTGCTCGTCTTCATCGTGCAGAACTTCGAGAGCGTGACCGTGCGTTTCCTGTGGACCGCGGGCAGTTTGCCGCTGGGCGTGGCGATGATCTTCGCCGTGCTCGCCGGGGCGTTGCTGATCGCACTCGTCGGCACGGCGCGGATCCTGCAGCTCCGGCGCTCCGCCAAGCACCGGTTGCGCAAGCCGGAATGACGGATGCCGTGGTCGGCGGCGCGGGGGGTCGCCGCCGACCACGGACGTCTGCTCACTGCGCGGTGAAGCCGCCGTCGATCGACAGGTTCGCGCCGGTGATGAAGCTGGCCTCGTCGCTGAGCAGGAACGCCGCGAACGCGGCGATCTCCTCGGGCTTGGAGACCCGGCCCACCGGGTGGAGACCGACGATCTGCGCCTCTCCTTCCGGAGTCGCGCCCATGCTGCTGCGGAACGCCGGGGTGTCCACCGCGCCGGAGGCGATCGCGTTGACACGGATGCCCTGCGCCGCGTTCTCCAGTGCCACCGCCTTGGTCAGACCGACGACGCCGTGCTTCGCCGCGACGTAAGGCGAAACGCTGCCCATGCCGACCACGCCGAGGTTCGAGGCGTTGTTGAGGATCGCGCCGCCGCCCGAGGAGAGGATCGCCGGAACCTGATGCTTCATCCCGTAGAACACGCCGCTCAGGTTGAGGTCGATCTCCGCGTGCCAGCTGTTGTCGTCGATGTCCTGCACCGCGCCGAACGCGCTGACGGCGCCCGCGTTGTTGAACGCGCCGTCCAGCCGGCCGAACTCGTCCATCGCCGCGCGCACCAGCGCCGCGACCTCGCTCTCCACCGTCACGTCGGTGGGCACGAACAGCGCCCGGCCCCCGGCGGCGCGGATGTCGGCCGCCAGCTGGTCGCCGGCCTCCTTGCCCCGCGCGCCCAGGACCACCGCCGCGCCTTCGGCGGCCAGCCGCCGGCTCGTCGCCTCGCCGATCCCGGAGGTCGCCCCGGTCACCACGACCACTTTGGACTCGAAACGTGCCGTGTTCATTTCTTCCTCGATCGCTTCGCCGTTTTCTCGGACGAGTCCAATACTTCCGGCGAACGCGGATCAAGTCTGGCGGTAATCAGCCGTCGCGTCCCGACGTTCCAGGGTGGTCGCGAGCCAGAGTTCCAGGCGGTCCTGGGGTTCGTCGAGAGACCGGTTCGTGACGCGTTCGGCGGTCCGCAGGCGGGTTCGCAGCGTGTTGCGGTGGATGTCGAGTTTTCGCGCCGCTGCCTCAAGGTTCTGGCCTTCGTCGAGGAACGTTCGCACGCACTCCACGAGACTCGGGGTGCCCGCGCGGCGGCGTTCGTCCTGGCGGCGCAGTGGTTCCAGCACGGAGTCGACGAAGCGGTCGACCGCCGGGCCGTCGAAGACACCTTGGAACAGGGCGCTCGCGGCGAGCTCGTCGGCGTGCCGGTAGACGTCTCCGGAACGGGAAAGCGCGCTCGTGGCACGGTAGATCGTCGCGGGCAGCTCGGCCCGATCGCGGGCGGTCGCCGCTCCCGCGTGAACCTGCCCGGCTCGTGTGCTCAGCCGCTCGGCGAGTGCGCGGCCCGTCCTGGGGTTCGTGTCAGGGAGGACGACGACCAGTGCTTCCGGCAGCGGGCAGACGACCAGTCGTTCTTCCAGTGCCGTGTCGTCGATGACCTCGGTGAGGGTGTCGAGCACGATGCGCGCCAGCTTCGGCGGCTCGGCGTCGTCCGCGCGCAGCGCCACGACCTCGTAGGGCGGAGTCGGCAGCGGGCAGGCGTCCTCCAGGCGGTTCCAGAGCGTCGCCGAGTTCTCCTCCAGCGCAGCGGCGAAGATCGCGGCGCGCTGCTGGTGGGTTTTCGCGCGCGCCGCGCGCACGCCCTCGACTCCGACTCCGACGAGGTTGGCCGCGTGGTTGGCGAGGATCCGCACGTGCGCGGCCACCGGCGGCGCGGACGCCACCGCGAGCCAGCCGCTCGGACTGCCCGAAATGCCGGTGCTCGCCACGTGGATCTCCAGGTCGCCGAACGTCATTCCGAGCGCTCCGCGCGTGTCGCGCCGCACGGCCGCGCGCACCGCCTCGTGCCAGTCGCGGCGCTCCGGCGGCTCCGCCGCGCGCACGTGGTCGGCGGAGTCGAGCAGCAGCACCTCGCCACCGGTGCCGGCGGCGAGCTCGCGCACGATCCCGGCGGGCCCGGAGCGCAGCGCCGCCCGCGCCATCGCGTCCTGTGCTTTGAGTGCCTGCCGTTCCTGGTGGGAGCGGTGGTCCGCGTACCACTGGGCGACCGCCTCGGTGATCGCGATGAACGGCGTGCTCTCGATGGCCGCCACCACCGGGAAGTCGCATTCGTCGGCGGCCCGCAGGACCGCGGGCGGCAGTTCGGTGCGGATCTCGCCGGGCGGGAATCCGAGGCCCGCGCAGCCCGCGTCGGCCAGCCGCCGCACGTATGCGCGCTGCCCCTCCGGGTCTTCCGGCAGGCCGAGGCCGACGGTCAGCACGAGCTCGCCGCCGCGCAGCCACGGCACCGGGTCGGTCAGCTCGATGACGTGCGCCCAGCGCACCTCCCGGTGCAGCCCGCCCGACCCGGCCAGCAGGCGCAGATCCAGTCCCGGCAGGCCCAGCACGTCCGCCATCCGCAGCGCCATTGATCAACCCTTGTGCGAATCGCCCAACTCAGATGGCGAAAGTGTACGGTTCGCCCAGGGTGTTTTTTCGCCCGTGGTCCTACAGTCGCTGCACTCGCTCCCAGCGCCGACGGAGGACTTCATGAGCGATTCGACCGCTTCACCGCGAATGGCCGTCAGAGCCGCGTTCGCATCGTTCGTGGGCACGACCATCGAGTGGTACGACTTCTACGTCTACGCCACCGCCGCCTCGCTGGTGCTCGGCAAGCTGTTCTTCCCGACCACCGCCGACCCGTTCGTGGGCATGATGGCCTCGTTCGCGGTGCTGGCCGTCGGGTTCTTCGCCCGGCCGCTGGGCGGCATCGTGTTCGGGCACTTCGGCGACCGGGTCGGTCGCAAGTCCGCGCTGGTCACGACGCTGCTGATCATGGGCGGGGTGACCTTCCTCGTCGGCCTGATGCCCACCTACGACGCCATCGGGCCGTTCGCGCCGATCGCGCTCGTGGTGCTGCGGTTCATCCAGGGCCTCGCGGTCGGCGGCGAGTGGGGCGGCGCGGCGCTGATCGCGGTCGAGCACGCGCCGGAGCACCGCAAGACCTTCTTCGGTTCCTTCCCGCAGATCGGCAACTCCGCCGGGGCGCTGCTGGCCACCGGCGCGTTCAGCATCGTGTCGGCCTTCGGCGAGGAGGCGCTGCTGAGCTGGGCGTGGCGGATCCCGTTCCTGGCGTCGGCGGTGCTGGTGCTGGTGGGGCTGGTGATCCGGCTGCGGGTGGAGGAGTCCCCGGTGTTCGTCGAGGCCCTGAGCGCGCACGACACCTCGCAGGAAGCTCCGGTGAAGGAAGTGCTGCGGACCTCGTGGCGGACGGTGCTGATGGGCATCGGCGCGCTGCCGGTCGCCGTCGGCGGCTACTACATCGTCACGACGTTCCTGCTCGCCTACGCCACCACGCCGGAGATCGGCGTCTCCGAGACGACGATGCTCAACGCGCTGAGCGCGGCGGCGTTCCTGGAGATCGTCGCGACGCTGATCACCTCCTGGTTCGGCGACCGCGTCGGCGCGCGTCGGATCGTGATCGGCGGGCTGATCGCGGTGGCGGTGCTCGCCGCGCCGCAGTTCCTGGTGGTGCCCAGCGGAAACGTCGCGCTGATCGTCGCGCTGCTGCTGGTGATGCGCGTCGGCATGTCCGGCACCTACGGCCCGCTGCCCAAGATCCTGTCGGAGATGTTCGAACCGCGCGTCCGCTACACCGGCATCTCGCTGTCCTACCAGATCGCCGGGGCGATCTTCGGCGGCTTGGCGCCGATCGCCTGCACCGCGCTGCTGGCGGCGTTCGGCACCCCGACCCCGGTGGTGGTGCTGCTGGTGGTGATGTGCCTGGTCGCGATCGCCTGCACGGCGAAGGCGCGGCAGGTCAGCGACGAGCCGACGGCCATCGCCCAGCGCGCCTGAAGTTCCCGAACGATTCGAAAGGTCAACCGTGTCCACTTTGGTCATCACGCACGCCGACGTCCGCACCGTGGACGAGCGCCGGCCGCGCGCGGAGGCCGTTGCGATCCGCGACGGCAAGATCCTGCTCTGCGGCGCGGAATCCGAGGCCCGCGCCGCGGCGGGCCCCGACGCGGTGGAGCTCGACGCCGGCGGCCGGACCGTGGTGCCCGGGTTCATCGACCCGCACAACCACCTGCTGTCCACCGCGGAGTCGCTGGCGGCGGTGAACGTGCGCAGCCCAGGCGTGTCCAGCGCGGCCGATCTGGTGGCGGCGATCGCGAAGGCGGCCGCGAGCACCCCGGCGGGCCAGTGGATCAGGGCGTTCGGCATGGATGACGCGAAGTACCCGGAGGGCCGGGTCACCCGGGCCCAGCTGGACGGCGCGACCACCGAGCACCCGGTGATCATCTACCACGTCTCCGGCCACCAGGCGGTCGTCAACAGCGCCGCGCTGAAGTGGCGCGGCATCGCCTCCGACGTGGCCGACCCGGCGGGTGGCGCGTTCGTCCGCGACGCGGGCGGCCGGCTGACCGGGATGGTGCTGGACACCGCGATGGAGCTGCTGCTGCCGCTGGCCGCCGACATCGGCTGCCACGGCCCCAACTTCCACACCGACCTGCCGCACGAGCAGCTGATCGGCTGGCTCGCCGACGCCCGCGACAGCTACCTGTCCGCCGGCGTCACCACGGTGTGCGACCCGCAGGTGTCCCGGCGCGAGATGCTGGTCTACCGGGCGGCGAAGGCGGCGGGCACGCTGCCGCTGCGCACCGTCTGCATGCCGCTGTCGCACCAGCTCGACGGGCTCACCGCGCTGGGCCTCGCGGGCCCGTTCGGCGACGACTGGCTGCGGCTCGGGGCGATGAAGTTCTACTCCGACGGCAGCCTGCTCGGCGGCACCGCGCTGTTCCGCGAGCCGTACGGGGAGCGCGGCGAGTTCACCGGCAGCTCCTACTGGCAGCCCGAGCAGCTCACCGACCTGCTGCGCCGGGCGTCGGCAGCGGGCTGGCAGGTCGCGGTGCACACGCAGGGCGACCTCGCGATGCAGAACACCATCGACGGGCTCGTCGAGGCCGTGCGGGTGGCCGGCGACGACCCGCGGCCGCGCATCGAGCACTGCGGCTACCCGACCCGGGAACAGGTGCGGATGCTCGCCGATCTCGGCGCGGTGGCGGTGAACCAGCCGAACTTCCTCTACGACAGCGGCACCGACTTCGTGCGCCGCCTCGGCCCCGAGCGAGCGCACCGGCTGCAGCCGATCCGCGAGGAGCTCGACGCGGGCGTGGTGCCGGTGCTGTCCAGCGACTCGTTCGTCTCCAGCCTGCGCCCGATGGAGACGATCGCCAACGCGGTGTGCCGCCGCACCCGGGAGGGCGGCGAGATCGGCGCTGCGCAAGCGATGAGCCTGGACGAGGCGCTGCGCGCGCACACCCTGGACGCCGCTTACGCGCTGCGGCTGGAGGACCGGCTCGGCTCGCTCGCGCCCGGCAAGCTCGCCGACCTCGTGGTGCTCGACCACGACCTGCGCACCACGGCGGACGAGGACCTGCGGAAGGTCGACGCGCACTGCACGATCCTCAACGGAGAGGTGGCATACCGGGCATGAGCGACACCGCGAAGACCGCCGCGTGGGACTGGGTGGAGCGCAACCGATCCCGACTGTCCACATGGCACAGCCGGATCTGGGAGCTGGCCGAGCCCGCGTGGCGGGAATACCGCTCGGCGGCCTGGTACGTGGACCTGCTGCGGAGCGAAGGCTTCGAGGTCGAGGAAGGCAGCGGCGGAATGCCCACCGCGTTCTCCGCGACCTGGCGCAACGGTCCCGGGCCGACGCTGCTGACCTACGCCGAGTACGACGCGGTGCCGGGTAACTGCCAGGCCGGGACGCCGCGCCCCGAACCGCGGCCCGGCGTCAGCCTGCACGCGCCCGGGCACACCGACCCGCACTCGGCATTGGGCATCAGCACCCTGGGCGCCGTTCTGGCGGCGAAGGAAGCGATGCAGCGCAACGGGATCGGCGGCACGATCCGGTACACCGGCGAGCCGGCCGAGAAGGTGCAGGGCTCCAAGGTCGTGCACGGGCTGCGCGGCTACTACGACGGCGTGGACGCGATCATCAGCTTCCACCCGTTCTACATGCTGCCGCTGTGCAACACCGTCCGGTGGGACACGCATTGCGGCGCGTACTACAGCCGCATCTACAGCTTCCGCTGCGACGAGCCGGAAACCTGGGGCGTCGCCGATCCGGGCAGCCCGATCCCGGCCTCCCACTCGGCGGCCCGCGCGCCCGGCGCGAACGCCGCGCTGATGACGATGTACTCGCTGACGAAGTCCACACAGGACTCGATGGCCCCGGCGTTCGGCGGCTGGTCGCTCTCCGAGGCGATCCTGAGCGCGGGCAACGCCACCGCGGACAACCTCCCGGCCGGGATCGCCCAGATCCAGTACTCCTGGCGCTGCCCGGACATCGCCACGGCAGAGCAGGTGCTGCGGGTGCTCGACGCGAACGCGGAGGCCGCCGCCCGCACCGCGCACTGCGGCCTGGAAACCCGCTGGGTGTCGCGGAACCGGCCGGGCCTGGCCAACCATGCGATGGCGGAGGTGACCTACCGCAACCTGGCGCAGGTCGGGCCGCCGGAGTATGGCCCGGAGGCGGTCGAGGTGGCGCGCGAGGTGCAGCGCTCGCTCGGCGTCGAGCCGACCGAGAACCCGCTGCTCGGCGAGTGCTCCCAGCTGATCGAGCCGGTCGAGGCGGAACGGCGGCTGCGCGAGAACATCCCGCCGTCGCAACGGAATTGGACGTCCGACGACTACGTCGAGATGACTCACTACGCGCCGACGGCCCGCCTCTACATCGCCCGTCCGGCGCTGGCCCCGATCGACGGCCGCCCCACGCCGGGCTGGGCGATGAACGCCCTCGGCGGCATCCCGGCGACGATCGACCCCACGATCGTCTGCGCGGCCAAGACGATCGCCGGAACCATCCTGGACCTGGCCCGCAGCCCGGAGGTCCTGGCGGCGGCCCGGGCGGAGTTCGACGAACGCCGCGCGAACGGCCCGAAACCGCTGCTACCGCAGGACTTCGAGGCCCCACACGACTTCCCGTGGCCGGAGTACGTGACCACCGCCCGAGGTTCGGGCTGGCAGGGAGCCTAGGCGAGGAGGACGCCCACCAGGCCCGTTGACCGAGTGGGCGTCCTCGCCGTCGATTACCGTTGCCGTGCTCTGCCCGATGTAGTGACGACTAGAGCGACGACGATTCCGGCAAGGGCGAGCGCTGCTGCTGCGTAGAACGCAACTTGGAACCCTTCGGTGAGGTCGGAAGGTTCGGCGGGTGCTCCGCCGTTGGCAGCGTCGGCCCGGGAGAAGGCGATGGCGGAGAGCACCGCGATGCCGAGCGCCCCACCCATTTGCTGGGTTGTGCTGACCAGGCCCGAGGCGAGCCCCAACTCACCTTCACCGCTGAGTGCGTGCATAACCGTGGTGACAACGCTGACCAGCGTCGTCCCGAGCCCCGTTCCAGCGATCAAGGCCGGCCAGAGCAGGTCGGAGACGTAGCTGCTGCCGACATCGATCTGGGCGAACCACACCAAGGCGCCGGCGATCAGGGCGAATCCCAGAACCAGCAGTGGCTTGAAGCCGAAACGGCTGATCAGGCGGGAGGCCAAGCCTCCCGCGACCAGGATCACCGCGAGGGACATCGGTAGGTAGGCCAGGCCGGTCTCGAACGCGTTGTAGCCGAGAACCCGCTGCATGTACAGCGTGAGGAAGAAGAACAGGGCGAGCATCGCGCTGGCCAGCAGAATCCCGCAGACCACGCCGCCGCTGACGTTGCGCAGGCGAAACACCGCCAACCGCAGCATCGGTGCCCGGTGCCGCGCCTCGACGACGACGAAGAGGGCGAGCAGCGCCGCCGCCCCCGCCATGCAGGTCAGCGTGACGACCGAAGCCCAGCCCACTCGCTCGGTTTGGACGATCGCGAAGATGAGCAGGCCCAACCCCGCCGTGACCGTGATCGCCCCGAGCGGGTCGAGCGCCGGTCTCCGGGCTGCGCGTCCGGCGGGAACGAATCGTGGGCTCAGCACGGCGACCGCGAGGACGATCGGCACGTTGATCAGAAACACCCACCGCCAGCTCAGCCAGCTGGTCAGCGTGCCGCCGAGGAGCATGCCCGCCACCCCGGCCACGCCCGAGAGGGCTCCCCACACGCCAAAGGCGCGATCGCGTTCGGCACCGGTGAACGTCACGGCCAGGATCGCCAGCGCCGCCGCCGACATCAACGCCGCCCCCACGCCCTGCGCGACTCGGGATGCGACCAGCATCGCCGGGGTATTCGACAGCCCGCACGTCATGGAGGCCGCGCCGAAAACGACCAGCCCGGTCATGAACACGGTGCGGCGGACGAAGAGATCGGAGGCGCGCCCAGCCAGCAGCAGCAATCCGCCGAAGGTCACCAGATAGCCGTTCACCACCCACGCCAAGCTCGCGTTGGAGAAGCCGAGGTCGTGCTGGATGGACGGCAGTGCGACGTTGACGATCGTGTCGTCGAGCACGCACATGAACTGCGCAGCGCATGTCAGGACCAGCACGAGCCAGCGTCCCGCCGCGCCGGTCGCATCGGGACGACCGATCTTGGCGCCGGCGCCGGGATCGAGGGAATTTGTCATGCACTCAAAGAACTCCTGGCAGGCACGACCATCCATGGGCGAACGTCGACGATGCATTTGCCATCGTCTCCTACAGTCGGGTTCATGGATGTCCTGAGCGATCTGCTGCACCGCGCCCACGCCAAAGATGCACTGGTCAAACAGCTCATCCGGCGGCCGCCGTGGTCGATGACCTACGCCGACGCTCCTCCGCTCACGGTCGTGGCCGCCCTCGCCGGCCCGGCCTCGATCCGGCTCGACGGCGCCGCCGAACCGGTGCGCATCGGTGCCGGTGACATCGCGCTGATCGGCAGGACAGGCGGCTACACCATCGCCGACAGCCCGACCACGCCGCCTGAGTTCGTGATCCGAGGAGGGAAGAAGTACGTCGTCGGCGGAGGTGAGGTGGCAGGCGACCACCAGAGCCTGGCGCCCCGCACCTACGGTGATGGCCTGCCCGGGGCCACGATCATGCTCCGCGGCGCCTACGAGCTACGTGGAGAGATGGGCGACCGGCTGCTGGACATGCTCCCGCCGCTGGCGGTGGTATCGGCCGGGCCGCGGACCGAGGCGGCGTTGGATCTGCTCGCCGCCGAGGTGTCCCGCGACGAACCTGGCCAAGACGCCGTTCTGCACCGGCTCCTGGATCTCGTTCTGGTGCTGGCCCTGCGGGCGTGGTGTGCCAGGCCGGAAGCGGCGCTGCCCGCCTGGTGCCGGGCGCTGGCCGATCCCGCGATCGGCGACGCGCTGCGCCTCTTGCACGACGACCCCGCCCGCCGGTGGACGATCGCCGAACTGGCCGCCAAGATCGGGATGTCTCGTGCCGCCTTTGCCGCGCGTTTCACCGATCTCGTCGGAGAACCCCCGCTCACCTACCTCACCAGCTGGCGGATGACCTTGGCCGCAGACGTGCTCCGGGACACCGAGGCGACCGTCGCCACCGTTGCGCGCCAAGTCGGGTACGAAGACGCCTTCGCCTTCAGCGTGGCGTTCAAGCGCGTCCGCGGTCTCAGCCCCTCGATGTGGCGCCGGGCGAACGAATCCTCCTGCTGAACGCGAGCCGGCCGCCTCAGCGGATGCCTTCGCGGCGGAGGCGTTGGGCGAGCTGCGTGGTGACCTTCACCAGGAGTTCGCCCACCTTCCTCGCCTTGGCGTCCGTCGTCTGCTCGATCGGCATCGAGCAGCTGATCGCGTCGGTGCCGGGAATCCGGTATGGCACCACCGCGGCCACGCAGCGGATGCCGAGCGTGCCCTCCTCGAATTCCGCCGCGTAGCCGCGTTCCTGCGCCGTCGCGCACGCCTCGTAGACCTCGTCCAGCGACACCAGCGTGTTCGGCGTGAGCGCGGGCAGCGGGTCGGGGAGGAGCTCGGCGACCTCCTCGCGGGTCAGCTCGGCCAGCAGCGCCTTGCCCAGCGCGGTCGCGTGCGCGGGCAGCGTGCGGCCGATCTTCGACGTCCGGTACGTCGAGTTCGCCGACTCGCGGGTTTCCAGGTAGATCACCTGGTTGCCGATCAGGCGGGCGTAATGCGTGGTGAAGCCCGTCCGCTCGCGCAGCTCCTCCAGCGCCTCGGTGGCGTAGCGGATCGCCGGGTCGCGGTCGAGGTAGGCCGTGCCGCAGATCAGCGCGCGGACGCCGAGCCGGTACCGGGTGTTGCTGGAATCCGCCTCCAGCCAGCCCGCGTCCAGCAGCGTGCGCAGCAGCCCGTGCAGGCTGGAGCGCGGGAATCCGGTTTGGACGTGCAGGTCGGACAGCGACAGCCAGGACGGGTGCGCGGCGAAGGTCTCGACCAGGTCGATCGCGCGGCGGGCGGATTTCACGCCGGCGGCGTCGGCACCGCCCACCGCGCTGGAAACATCGGCCGGCTGAGGCATCGCGGCATCCTCCTTCGCAGACGGCAGTGCACCGATCCTAGCCAGCCGCGCCTCGCGTTCGCATACATGAATCGCATTCAACCCACTGGCGAACTCAGTTCGGCTCGCCGAGCGGGGCGGTGGTGAACGGGCCGCCCAGGTAGCGGGACGAGGAGCCGGACGCGGCGGCCTCCGCGGCGAACGCCTCGGAGTCGTCCTGCGGGCGGTAGCCGAGTTCTTCCGCCTCGGCCAGGGAACACACCCGGCGGGTGTTGCCCGAGACTCCCCAGATCACGCGGTAGCCCGGCGACGGGTGGCCAAGGCACGCCTCGAAGAGGCGGGCCGCGTCGTCGGGGGAGAGCCACAACGACAGGGCGCGCACGTCCGACGGGCGCTCGAAGCAGGCGCCGATGCGGATGCAGATCACGTCGATGCCGAACCGGGAGTGGTACAGGCTGCCCAGCGCTTCGATCGCGGCCTTGCTCACGCCGTAGTAGGTGTCCGGCCGCGCGGGCGAATCCGCGGGCAGGCCGTCCGGCCCCGCGTCGGCGACCTGGCGGAAGCCGGCGGCGTGATTGCTGGAGGCCAGGATCACCCGGCCGACACCGGTTTTCCGGGCCGCTTCCAGCACGGTGTGCGTGCCGTCGATGTTGACCGCGAGCGTCTCCGCCCACGAGTTCTCCCGGCTGTGACCGCCGAGGTGCAGGATTGCGTCGACGCCTTCGCAGGCGGCGGCCATCACGTCCGGATCGGTCAGCGTGCCGGTGATCGCCTCGACGGCTTCGCCGGGCTCGGCGGGCGGCAGCGGCGCGCGGTCGAGCAGCCGCAGGACGCGGCCCTCGCGGCGCAGCCGGGACCGCATCATGGTGCCGACGATCCCGGCCGCGCCGGTGATCAGAATGCGTTGCTGCAACGTGGCTTTCCCTTCTGGGTTCAGCGGATTCCGGCTCGGCGCAGGCGCTGGCCGAGCTCGGCGGTGGTGCGCACCAGCAGTTCGGCGGCGTGCCGGGCGTCGGCGTCGGTGGCCTGGTCGGTGGGCATCGAGCAGCTCATCGCGTCGGTGCCGGGGATGCGGTAGGGCACCACCGCCGCCACGCAGCGGATGCCCGTGGTGCCCTCCTCCAGCTCCGCGGCGAAGCCGCGATCGCGGATCAACGCGCATTCCGCGTGCAGGGTGGGGAGTTCGACGATGGTGTTGGCGGTGAGCGCGTGCAGCGGGCCGGCGCAGAGCGCGGCGACCTCGTCGCGGGTCAGCTCCGCCAGCAGCGCCTTGCCCAGGGCGGTGGCGTGCGCGGGCAGCGTGCGGCCGACGCGGGAGATCAGGTGCACCGAGCGCCGCGACTCCCGGCTTTCCAGGTAGACGACCTCGTTTCCGTTGCGGCGCGCGTAATGCGTGGTGAAGCCGGTCTGCTCGCGGACCTGCTCCATCGCCTCGGTCGCGTAGGGCACCACCGGGTCGCGGTCCAGGTAGGCGGTGCCGCAGATCAGCGTGCGGATTCCCAGCCGGTAGCGGGTTTCCGTGCGGTCGGCCTGCAGCCAGCCGGTTTCCAGCAGGGTGCGCAGCAGACCGTGCAGGCTGGAGCGCGGGATGCCGGTGCGGGCGTGCAGTTCGGCCAGCGACAGCCAGGATTCGTGCCCGGCGAAGGTTTCCAGCAGCTCGATGGTGCGTCGCGCCGACTTCACCCCGGCCGAGTCCGTCGCGGTGGCGATGCGGGCCGGCATGCCGACCTCCTCTCCGGGCAGCGCCCAGACGCCGGTTGACATGTGATCGCGGTCATACTAGCGTCCTCCGGCAGATTTCCGATAGTCGAATCTATTCACAAACCAAGTATTCATTCAAGTATGTGAACGCCGGAGGGTCGGCCAGTGCATGCTCTCGACTGGACAATGGTGTGCGGTTACTTCGGTCTGATGCTGGTCATCGGCTGGTGGTCGCACCGCAGGGTCAAGACCGACAAGGACTTCTTCATCGCCGGCGGCCGAATGCCCTGGTGGCTGGCCGGGATCTCGCACCACATGTCCGGCTACAGCGCGGTGCTGTTCGTCGCCTACGCGGGCGTGGCCTACACCGACGGCATCACGGTGTACTTCTGGGGATTCGCCAGCATCGGCATCGGCGTGGCCATCGGATCGTGGCTGTTCGCGGCCCGCTGGAACCGGCTGCGGGCCCGCTTCGGCGTGGCGTCGCCGCTGGAGTTCCTGGCCCGCCGCTACAACATCCCCGCCCAGCAGGTGCTGGCCTGGAGCGGCTCGTCGCTGAAGGTCTTCGACGTCGCGGCCAAGTGGTTCGCGGTGGCGGTGCTGCTGCACTCCTTCGCCGGGCTGCCGCTGATCTGGGGCATCGTCATCACCGGCACCGTCACGCTGCTGTACTGCACGGCCGGCGGGCTGTGGGCCGACGCGCTCACCGACTTCGGCCAGTTCGTCATCCAGGCGGCGGCCGGAATCGTGATGATCTGGGCGGTGCTGGCCGAACTCGGCGGCGTCTCCGGGCTGTGGACGCTCTGGGACCGGCTGCCCGCGGGGCACACCTCGCCGGTCACCGGGCAGTACACCACGGTGTTCCTGCTGGTGTACGTGCTGGTGAAGACCCTGGAGTACAACGGCGGGATGTGGAACCTGGCGCAGCGCTACATGGCCGCGCCCGACTCCCACGCCGCCCGGCGCGGCGCGGTGCTCTCCGCCTCGCTGTACCTGGTCTGGCCGCTGGTGCTGATGTTCCCGATGTTCGCCGCGCCGCTGTTCGTGCCGGACCTCGCCGACCCGACCACCTCGTACGCGGCGATGACCCAGGCGCTGCTGCCGCCGGGCATGATCGGGCTGGTGCTGGCCGGGATGTTCTCCCACACCATGGCCATGGTCGCCTCGGACGCCAACGCGATCTCCTCGGTGATCACC
This sequence comes from Saccharopolyspora sp. NPDC050389, assembly GCF_040655595.1. Lineage (NCBI taxonomy): Bacteria > Bacillati > Actinomycetota > Actinomycetes > Pseudonocardiales > Pseudonocardiaceae > Saccharopolyspora > Saccharopolyspora sp. NPDC050389. Next base: position 29,869 of record NZ_JBFAKG010000005.1, on the reverse strand, counting down.
CGCGACATGCTGCCGGTGCTGTGGCGGAAGGCGCGCGAGTTCAACGAGTTCCAGCGGCTGCGCACCGGCCGCATCGCCACCTTCGGCTTCATCGCGCTGAGCATGGTCGTGGCCACCCAGGCCGAGCACCTCGGCGGCGTGCTGTCCATCGTGGTCTCCTGGGTCGCCGCGCTGATGGGCCCGATCTCGGTGCCGCTGCTGCTGGGCATGCTGCCGTGGTTCCGGCGGTGCGGCTCGCGGGCGGCCATCGTGTCCTGGGCCGGCGGACTGCTCACCTACGGCGTCCTCTACTACGGCCTCGACGCCAGCCCGACGGCCACCGTCGCCACGCCGATCCTGGTGTCGCTGGCGCTGTACGTCGGCCTGGGCCTGGTCGCCTCGGAGCGCACCGAGCAGGTCGACGAGATGCTCGAAATCCTGGACCAGGAGCCGAATGCCGCTGCACCGGTGACCGCTCGATGACCCGGTCACCGCAACAGAAAGCGAGCCCGCGCATGTCCCTGGAAGGTTTGCTGGCCTTTCCGCTGACCACCTTCACCGCCGACCTGGAGCTCGACCTCGACGCCTACGCCGACCACCTGGAGTCGCACCTCGCGGCGGACGTCGGGGCGCTGTTCGTCGGGTGCGGCACCGGCGAGTTCAGCGCGTTGTCGCCGGACGAACTGCGCGCGGTGCTGCGGCGCGCCCGGGAGGTCGTGGCCGGGCGGGTGCCGATCTGGGTCGGCGCGGGCGGCGGGCCGGCGCAGGCGCGCAGCGGCGTCGCGATGGCGCAGGCCGAAGGCGCCGACGGCGTGCTGCTCCTGCCGCCGTATCTGGTCACCGGGCCGCAGAGCGGCTTGGTGGACCACGTGCGGTTCGCGTTGCGCGACAACGGCATTCCGGTCATCGTCTACCACCGGACGCCCGGCGTGTTCGGCCCGGACGCCGCCGTGCGGCTGCTGGGCATCCCGTCGGTGGTGGGCATCAAGGACGGGTTCGGCGACGTCGACGTGATGACGCGGATCGTCACCGCGATCCGCGCCGCCGGAGGCGGGGATTTCCTGTTCTTCAACGGATTGCCGACCGCCGAGATCTCCGCGCGGGCCTACCGGGCGATCGGCGTGGCGCGCTACTCCTCGGCGGTGCACTGCTTCGTGCCGGAGATCGCCGGGCGGTTCCACCGGGCGCTGCGCGACGGCGAGGACGCGGTGGTCGACCGGTTGCTGGCCGACTTCTACCTGCCGCTGGTGGCGCTGCGCGACGAAACACCGGGATTCGCGGTCTCGCTGGTCAAGGCCGGGGCGCGGCTGCGCGGGCAGAAGGTCGGCGGGGTCCGGCCGCCGCTGGGGGAGCCGAGCGCGTCGCAGCTCGAACGGCTGGAGCGGATCGTCGCCGGCGGCCTGGACGCGCTGGCCGAGGTGGGCTGACATGCACGTGACGGGTTACGCCTACCCGTGGGACGTGGGGCCGGAATTCGCCGACCGGGTGCGGGATCTCGGCGTCGACGAAGTCGCGGTCGCGGTGTCGTACCACAGCGCGCGGGCCGCGACGCCGTGGTCGAAGCAGGGCACCAGCGTCACCGCCCGGCACGCGGCGCTCTACCGGCCGATCCGCGACGGGTGGGGCAGGCTGAGGCCCGCACCCGCCGACTGGGTCGGCTCGGCCGACAGCGCCGGAGACGCGATCCGCGCGCTGGCGGCCGCCGGGATCCCGGCGGCCGCGTGGCTGGTGCTGACGCACAACTCCCTGCTGGGCACGGAGTTTCCCGAGTTCGCGGTGCAGAACTGCTTCGGGGAGACCTATCCCTGGGCGTTGTGCCCGGCGCAGGAGGAGGTGCGGGCGTTCGCCGCTCGGCTGACCGCGGAATCCCTGGCGGAGCTGGATGTCCGGTCCGTCGTGCTGGAGGCGTGCGGGCAGCTCGGGGCGATCCACCAGCACCAGCACGAGAAGACCGACGCGGTGTGGTCGCCCGCCGCTGCCAGGCTGCTCTCGGTGTGCTGCTGCGCCGCGTGCGCCGCTGGCTGGGCGGAGCACGGTGTGCTGCCGGAGGACGCCCGCGCGCTGCTGCGGGAGGAGGTCCGGCGGCTCGTCGCCGAAGGTGACCTCACCTCCACCGAGGACAGGCTGCCCGGCGAACTCCGCGCTGCCTTCCTGTCGACCCGGCAGCGGGCGACCGACCGGCTGCGGCAGGACGTGCTCAAGGAGATCGGCGGCGACCGCCGCGTGGTGCTGCACGCCGCCGTCGACCCGTGGGTGACGGGAGCGCTGCCGGGGCTCACCCCGCAGGCCGCCGACGACGTCGACGCCGTCGTGCTGCCCTGCTGGGCGCCCGGCGCGACGACGATCGCGAACGTCGCCGCCGCGGCCGGATCGCTTCCGTCCACAGTGGACATCGGCGTCTACGTGACGGCGGCCGGACCAGAAGTGCCCGAGATCGCCGAATACGTCCGGGAGCTCGGGCGGGCGGGCGCCGGCGAACTGCACCTCTACCACCTCGGGCTGGCCGGGCCCGCCCGCTGGCCGGACCTGCGCCGAGCCGTCGAGCAGGCCCACGACCGGCCGGCATGAGCCGGGAGGAGCAACGATGTCGTTGAACCGCAGGGGCTTCGTGCTCGGCGGCGTGCTGGCGGTCGGATTGCTGTCGACCGGCGCTGCGCTGCCCGCCGCGGCAAGCGCCGGGCCCGCCGAGATCGTCGCGAGGTACCGGGAACTCCAGGTGGGCCGAGGGCGCCGGACGCCGGAGCGGGACCAGGCGGTGGCCGCGCTCGACGAGCTCGCCGAGGCCTACGAGGCCGCCATGAACACGGCAGCCGACCAGCTCTGGGAAGACCTCCCGACCGGCCCCGGCAGCACCTACTTTCCGAAGATGTACTACCGGCTGCGGTGCATCGCGGTCGCCTGGGCCACCCCTGGATCGGCGCTGTCCACCCGGCCCGAGCTGCCGGAACGCCTGCGCACCGCGCTCGGCACGCTCTACCGCATGCAGTACGACGAGAACACCGCCGAAGAAGGCAACTGGTACGTCTACGAGATCGGCGTCCCGCTTTGGCTGCTGCAGATCATCGCGGCGCTGGGCGAGGTGCTGACGCCAGAGGAGCGGCAGCGCTACCTGCGGCCGGTGCTGCGCTTCGTCGCCGACCCCAACCGGCGCGCCAAGGACCCGTCCGTCGTGGAGACCGGCGCGAACCGCTCGGACAAGGCGCTGATCGCGGTCGTGTCGGGGGCGATGCTCGGCGACACCGACCGGATCCGGCTCGGCATCGACGCCGTCACCGACGTCGCAGGCGGCGGCGCGGCGAGCCTCGTGCGGCGGGTGACCGAAGGCGACGGCTTCCACACCGACGGGTCGTTCCTGCAGCACGAGGTGGTGCCCTACGCCGGGCATTACGCGCTGGTGCTGCTGACGTCGCTGGCCGGCCTGATGGCGCTGACCCAGGGCACCGAGTGGGAGTTCTCCCGGGAAGTGCGCGAGGAGGGCTGTGCAGCGCTGATCGACGGCTGCGCGCCGTTCGTGTTCGCCGGCTCGATGGTGGAGTCGGTGCGCGGCAGGTTCCTGTCCCGGCAGGGCGAGACCGCGCACGACGCCGGACACCAGCTGACCGCCGCCGCCGTGCTGTTCGCGCGCACCGCTCCCGAGCCCGTGCGGTCGCGGTTGGCCGGGCTGGCGGCGAGCTGGATCGACGCCGGCACCTGGGCGCCGTACCTGGAGGTGTCCGGCCTGGCCCGGTTCTCCGGCGGCCTGCACCCGGTGGGCGTCGCGGAGGTCGAATACGCCCAGGAACTGCTGGACACCGGCCCCGAGCGGCCGGAAACCGCCGCGCTGCACCGGGTCTTCGGCCAGCAGGACCGGATGGTCCACGCCACGCCCGGCTGGTCGGCGTCGCTGGGCACCGGCTCCAGCCGGCTCTGCCGCTACGAGTCGATCAACCAGATGAACCTGCACGGCTGGTACACCGGCGACGGCGTGCTGTACGTGTTCCTGCCGACCGACCAGGGCCACTACAGCGACGCCTACTGGCCGACCGTCGACGCGACGCTGCTGCCGGGCACCACGACCAAGGACGCGGCGCCGCCGGAGCTGGCGGACACCCCGCTGGCGCCGCACGACTTCGCCGGTGGCGCCCGCTACGACGACCGGTTCGGCGCGCAGGGCCTCGACTTCGCGTCGCAGGACGGCACGCTGGCCGCGCGGAAGTCCTGGTTCTTCACCCCGGACGGCGTGGTGTGCCTGGGCGCCGGGATCACCGACGGCACCGGGGCAGCGGTCCGCACGACCGTGGAGAACCGGAACCTGGGAGAAGGCGGCCGAGGCGTGCTGCTGGCCGATGGGATTCCGGTGCCGGAGCGCGCCGAGCTGCGCAATCCCGGCTGGCTGCACCTGGAAGGCGTGGGCGGCTACGTCTTCCTGGCGGACGCGGCGGTGACCGCGGTGCGGGAAGACCGCACCGGCTCCTGGCGCGACGTCGACCAGGGCGCCAACACCGGCGGCACGACCACGCCGCACACGCGGCGCTACCAGAAGATCCTGGTCGAGCACGGCGCCCGGCCGACCGACGCGAGCTATGCCTACGCGGTGCTGCCAGGCGCTTCCAGCACTGACACCGTCGCCGCGCGCGCCCGTTGGCAGCTGCGGGCGAACGACCCGGTGTTGCAAGCGATCCGGTCGCGGCGCGAGAACCTCTTGATGGCGAACTTCTACGCCGCGGGCGCCGTGGACGAGGTCGCGGTGTCCGGCCCGGCGTCGCTGGTCCTCGGCTCCTACCGGGGCAGCCGCCGGCTGGCGATCGCCGATCCGACGCAGCGGCAGGAGGTGATCCAGGTGACGCTGCCCGGCGGCGTGGTCGTCGACGTCTCGGTGGCCGGTGCGCGTGGCGCCACCCAGGTCCTGACCATCGGCTGAACACCCCGCGAATTGGCGGTCGAATTGCGTTATCCGGCCGTGAGTCTTTTGGGCTGCCATAGCCGCCCAAAAGACTCACGGCTTGCGATATCAACCGCGCTTAACCCGCACTGACCCGGAAGTCGCGGAACTGCGCGTGCACGTCCCGGCTCGGGCCCCAAGAAGTGTCGTGGCCGCCGAAGAATGTGGAGAAGAAGATTCCCGAGAACGGGATTCCGCCGACGTCTTGGATGCCCTGCTCGCGCAGCACCTCCTGGCCGTCGTACCGGATCGTGATGGTGCCGCCGTTGCGGTCCACCGACTGCTCCACGGTGTGCCACTGCCCGTCGGCCTGCCACGACCACGAGCCCAGCCCGACGTCCTTGCCGTAGCCGTCGCCCTGCGACGGGTCGTAGACGTACACCGTCGCCTTGGGCTCGTCACTGCGGATCCGCCACATGTAGCGGGTCGACCACGCGTCGCCGTGCTGGCCGCCGCTGGCCTGCCCGGGCGGCCCGCCGTAGAGGCCGGGCAGCTTGCCGCCGCGCTCGCCGAAATCCCAGTCGCTGGGGAATCGCACCTGGTAGCTGAGGTTCAGTACCGAAGCGTCGGCCAGGTCGTCGCGGCCGATCGAGCGGAAGTCCGTGTAGAACTGCCCGCCGCCTTCGCTCGGGCAGTCGCCGCACGACGGCGCCGACGAGCCCTTGCCGTAGAACACGTCGAGCTCCTCGCCCTGCGGCTTCATCCGGTCGAAGCCCCAGTCGCCCTCGGCGACGAAACCCCACTGCTGCTTCCAGGAATCGCCGGGAAAATCGGCGAATCCGCCGGTCCACGGCTCGGCGGCCGGCGCATCGGCACCGGGAGCCGCGGCCGCGGGCAGGGCGGCCAGCGCCAGCACGGCGGCCATCGACAACCCGGCGAGACCGCTCATCCGCCGGAAGCCACGTCGTTTCCTCACGTCGTACACCTCGCATCCGATTCGACGTCGACCGGGCGGCGGGACGGTCTGCGCCGGGAGAATCCCGGCAATCGCAAAGCAGACACCAGAAACGGGCGATCGGTCAACCCCGGCAACGGTTTCCGCCCCGAATTTCGGTGCCGTTCAAGAATGTGATCGCGGCATTGACGATTTTTCCGCGCTGCGCCATCGTATTCGGCGTCGGCCGGATTTCTCCGGCAGTGGGCCGACCGCCGCCACCCCCGCCGCACGACCGGTTCCGACGTCGATTCCCAGCACCCCAGGAGGACGGATGTCGACCAGCAGACTGCGGCGGATCTCGGCGGTCACGGCCGGGCTGGCCCTCGCGGCAGGAGCCGTCACGGGCGCCGCCTCGGCGGCCGAGCGCCAGGCGATCCCGGTGACCAACGCCGAGGAGCTCACCCAGGCGCTCGCGCAGGCAAAGCCCGGCGACACGATCGAACTGGCGCCCGGCGGCTACGACGGCGCGTTCTTCACCACGGCCAGCGGCACCGAATCCGCGCCGATCACCCTGACCGGCCCGAAGGAGGCGCTGCTGTCCAACACACAGGACGGCTGCGATCCCAACATCCCGGACGGCCGCGACGTCACGTACTGCGGCTACGGCCTGCACCTCAACGGCGCGAACCACTGGAACCTCAAGGGCTTCACGGTGGAGAACTCGGCGAAGGGCATCGTGCTCGACCGATCCAGCAACAACGTGATCGACGACGTGGAGGTGCGCAACACCCGCGACGAGGGCGTGCACTTCCGGGCCACCAGCTCCGACAACGTCATCCAGCACTCGTTCGTCCACGACACCGGCACCGAGCAGCCGCAGTACGGCGAAGGCGTCTACTTCGGCTCGGCGGAGAGCAACTGGGACAAGTACGGCGACACCCCGGGGCAACCGGACCGCAGCGACCGCAACCAGGCGCTGGACAACCGGCTGGGACCGAACGTCCGGGCCGAGCACGTGGACATCAAGGAGGGCACCACCGACGGCCAGGTGCTGCGCAACTCCTTCGACGGGCAGGGCATGACGGGGGAGAACTCGGCGGAGAGCTGGGTCAGCGCGAAGGGCAACAACTACCAGATCTCCGACAACCGCGGGGTGAAGTCCTTCGAGCACGGGTTCAAGGTGATCCAGCGGCTCGACGGCTGGGGCTGCCGCAACGTGTTCCACAACAACCACGCCGACGTGCAGGCGGCCGGCTACGGCTTCCAGCTGCCGCACGACAAGCGGTGCGGCGACCAGCGCAACGAGGTCTACCGGGACAACACGGTGCTCAACGCAGGGGCGGGCTTCTCCGATGTGGAGCCGATCGGCTGACCGACGGCTTCGCGGGCGGTCCCGGGTGCGTCCCGGGGCCGCCCTCTGCGTCTGTAGACCACCGATCCGGTTACAGAACAGGGCTGGTTCGGTGAACTTTAACGTTCCGTACGCGATGTGCCCGGAGTAACGACTAGAACGCGTGACTCCGATCTCGATCGAGTGATCTTGATCCGATACAGTGCGTTCGCACCAGGGGGACACGGACGTGTAAGTGGAAAGGAGCGCCCCGCCGACATCACTGTGCCATGACACGCGTCCGCACGACGTTCAGATCGGCTCGCCCGGGCGCGGGCGAGGCAAAACGATGGAAAGTGCTTGGAAGTGACTACCCAAAACGAGTCTTTCGCACCCCCTGGAAACGCGAGGAGACGCCGGGCGAAACGCTCCGACACCTCGATCAGATCCCGGCTCACGTGGGCGGTCGCCATCCCGTGGGTCGTCGTCGGCGTCCTGTGGGTCGTCGGCTGTTCGCTGTTCGCCTTCGAGGCCATCTACACCCAGCAGGTCGCCGCCAGCGTCCGGCAGATGTCGCTGCCCGCGGTGACGGCCCTGGACCACGTGCAGCGGGAACGTCTGCGCAGCCTCGAATTGATCGCCCGGCCCGGCATCGGCGGCGCCGAACTCACGGCGCAGCAGCGGGAAACCGACGAGGCGCTGGCCGCCATGCAGAAGGAAGCCGGCTCGCTGATCGACTCCGCCCCGGCGGAAGTCCAGCAGCCGATGCGCGAGCTGACCGGCTACTTCGAGCGGCTGCCCAACCTTCGTGCCCGGATCACCAGCGGGCAGGCGTCGACCAACGAGATCAACGAGTTCTACAACGGGCTTTTCGACACCGCCACCAGGCTGTTCGACGTCCAGTCCCGGATCGTCCCGGATCCCGAAACGCTGCAGGGCGGCCTCGCCGCGACCTCGTTGTTCCGGGCCTCGGACATGTTCTCCCGGGAGGCGGCGCTGGTCGGCACCGCGCTGACCAGCGGTGAGCTGACGCCCGAGCAGTACCGCCTGCTGGTGAACTACATCGACGCCCACCACACGACGATGGCGGTCAACGGCGACAGCCTCCTGCCGAGCGTGCAGGCCGACTACCAGCGGTTGCTGGACAACCCGGCCTGGCAGCAGCTGGTCGACGCCGAGAACCGGCTCATCGCCCAGGGCTCGTTCAAGGGCGGCGCGCCGCCGGTGCGGCCGGACGACTGGCAGCGCATCACCAACGAGGTCGGCGCCGGCATGTCCGGCCTGGTGTTCAAGCAGGCCGACGAGGTTTCGCAGAGCGGTGTCGCCAGCGGTACGGACACGCTGTGGAACGTGCTGTGGGGCAGCCTCGCCGCCCTCGGCGTCGCGGTCGTATCGTTCATCTTCGCCCGCCGCGTCTACCGCACGGTCGTCGACGAGGCGCTGCTGACCCGGCTGCAGGACCTGCGCACCGAATCGCTGGCGATGGCCGAGAAGCTGCCCGACGTCGTGAGTCGGCTGCGCGACGGCGAGTCCGTCAACGTGGAATCCGAGATGGTCCCGCTGGCGCACTACGGCACCGACGAGGTCGGCCAGGTGGCGCAAGCCATCCAGCTGTTCCAGGAGGAAGCCGTCCACGCGGCCGTCGGCGAGACCCGGGCCCGGCAGGGCGCGCGTGTGGTGTTCGTCGGCATGGCGCACCGAATCCAGCGGCTGCTGCGGCACATGCACGGCACCATCGACCAGCTGGAGCGCAACGAGGAGAACTCCGCGCAGCTGGCGAAGCTGTTCGACCTGGACAACTCCACCACCCGCGCCCGGCGCACGGTGGAGAACCTGCTGGTGCTCGGTGACCAGCAGCCGGGTCGCCGGTGGAGCCGGCCGGTCGCGCTGATGGACGTGCTGCGCTCGTCGGTCTCCGAGATCGACCAGTACTCGCGCGTGGTCATCGGGCACGTCCCGGAGGTGATGGTCAACGGCGCCGCCGTCGGCGACGCGATCCACCTGATCTCCGAGCTGATCGACAACGCCACCGCGTTCTCCCCGCCGAACACCCAGGTGCACGTCGACGCCACCGCGGTGGCGCGCGGTGTCGCCGTCGACATCGCCGACCAGGGCCTCGGCATGGACGCGGCGATCCGCGACCGGGCCAACTCGATGATGTCCGAGCCGCCGGAGTTCGACCGGCTGGTGCTGGAGAACAACAAGGCCGAGCAGCTGGGCCTGTTCACCGCCGCGCGGCTGGCGCAGCGCCGCGAGATCGCCGTGGAGTTCGGCGTCTCGGCCTACGGCGGCACCCGCGCCACCGTGCTGTTCCCGGACCGCATCCTGGAGGCCGACACGTCGGTCACCACCAGCAACGGCGGCGGCAACGCCGGCGGCGCGTTCCCGCCCAGCACCGGCGGCAACGCCCCGGTGAACGGCAACGGGAGCAACAACGGGCACGCCAACAGTGGCGGCAAACACCAACTCGCCGAACCGACGATGGTGCCGCGGCCGCGGGAGTTGAGCTGGAATGGTGTCATGACCGACCAGCCCACCCAAACGCCCTCGGCACCGGAGCCGAAACCGGCTGAAACCACTTACGAGTGGCCCGTGTCGGAGCCGAGCCCGCAAGCGAACCCAGCCACGACGCAGTTCGAGCCCCTGCCACCGGAGCCGGCCCCGGCCCCGGCCCCAGCAGCCCCGGCCCCGGCACCGATGCCTTCGTCGGAGCGGCGGCGGGCCGCGGGCGGCCGTCCGCCGCTGCCGAAGCGCGTGCCGCAGACCCACCTCGCGGATGGGCTGCGGGACGACCCGGACCAGGAGGAGCAGGCCATCGTCGCCTCTCCGAGCAAGCTGGCGGGCTTCCGGCGGGCGTTCCGAGGCGGCTTCGGCGACACGCCCGACGACCGCTCGTGAGCAGACCAGATGAAAAGCAAGTGTGTGTGAGGTGGGCATGACCGAAACAGCTTCGAAACTGAGTTGGTTGCTGGACGACTTCGTGCAGGGCGTGCACGGCGCGGACCACGCCGTGGTGTTGTCCAACGACGGCCTCGTGATCGCCAAGTCCGCCGGGCTGGACCGGGACTCCGCCGACAAGCTGGCGGCCGCCTCGTCGAGCATGCGCAGCATCGGCAAGGGCGTCAGCAAGGACTTCGGTCGCGGCGTGGTGGCGCAGACGCACGTCGAGATGGAGCGAGGCTTCCTGTTCATCTCCGCCGCCGGCAACGGTGCCTGTCTGGCCGTGCTCAGCGCGTCCGAGGCGGACATCGAGCTGGTGGCCTACGAGATGGGCCGGCTGATCACCCGGGTCGGCACCTTCTTGTCGGCCGCTCCGCGGGAACTTCGTGGCGTGGCGGCGGAAAGGGCCTGACCGTGGACGAGGCGTGGTATGACGATGAAGCGGGACCGATAGTCCGCCCATACACGATCACGCGCGGTCGCACCCCCGGAAAGCACACGCGGCTCGACACGGCGACGCAGGTGATCACCGCCGAGCCGCGTCCGGAGGCACCGAGGCTGGAGCTGACCCCTGAGCACCGGCTGATCCTGGACGCGTGCATGCGTCCGGTGTCGCTGGCGGAGCTGAGCGTCGTGCTGACCCAGCCGCTGGGCGTGGTCCGGGTCCTGTGCAGCGACCTGCTCGACCACGGCGTCGTCTTCGTGCGCTCGCCTCGTACAGAAGTCAGCCGAGACATCTTGGAGCAGGTTTACCGTGGGCTTTGCAGACTCTAGATTGGCCGGAGGCCGGTCACCCCAGGACAGAGACGGCGGCTCGCCGTCCGACCGCGGCGGCGAGTCCAATGCGGCGCCGATCCCCGTGAAGCTGGTCGTCGCGGGCGGTTTCGGGGTGGGGAAGACGACCCTCGTCGGTGCGGTGAGCGAGATTCCGCCGCTGACCACCGAAGAGGAGATGACCGTCGCCAGCGAAGGCGTCGACGACCTCACGGGCGTCGAACGCAAGGAGACCACCACGGTCGCGCTGGACTTCGGGCGCATCACCATCTCGGAAGAGATCGTGCTGTACCTGTTCGGCGCGCCGGGCCAGAACCGGTTCTGGCCGCTGTGGAACGACCTGGCGCTCGGTGCGGTCGGCGCCGTCGTGCTGGTCGACACGCGGAAGCTGGAAGAGGCGTTCGCCTCAGTGGACTTCTTCGAGCGGCGCGGCATCCCGTTCGTGGTGGCGGTCAACATCTTCGACGACGCGTACCACTACGAGCCGGAGGAGGTGCGCGAGGCGCTGGTGATCCCGCCGGAGGTGCCGATCGTGATCTGCGACGCCCGGGACCGCGAGCTCGCGAAGAACGCGCTGATCACGTTGGTGCGCCACGCGATCGACCGAACGCCGGCGGACGTCGGCTGAGGCGTGCACGTGAAAAGGGGCGTGGCCGGGATCTTCCCGGCCACGCCCCTTTTTTCGATGGTTCAGACCGCGATCGGTTCGGTCCGGCAGCGGAAGTGCCGCAGCACCGGCGGCGCGTGGCTGATGCGGTAGCCCGGCACCCGCTCGGGGTTCTTGGCGATACCGGCCAGGATTTCGGCCACGTACTCCAGGTGGCTGTGGTCGTAGACGCGGCGCGGCAGCGCCAGCCGGACGAGTTCGAACGGCGCCGGCGTGACCAGCTCGTTGTTCGCGTCGAGCTCGCCGAGGTACAGCGAACCCAGCTCGGCGGCGCGGATCCCGCCCTCCCGGTACAGCGCGCTGGCCAGCGAGTGGCCGGGGAAGTGGCGCGGTTGCAGGTGCGGCAGCAGGCGGCCCGCGTTGAGGTAGATGCCGTGCAAGCCCGACGGGCGCACCGTGTCCACCCCGGCGTCGCGCGCGCGGTCGGCCAGGAACGCCGCCTCCCGCTCGCGGTCGGCGAGGTAGTGCGGGTCCAGCACCTCGCGCAGGCCCTGGGCGAGCTGCTCCAGGGTGTGGCCGGTGAGGCCGCCGTAGGTGCGGAAGCCTTCGGTGGCGATGATGTCCACCTCGCAGCGGTCGGCCAGCTCGGTGTCGTGCACGCCGATGAACGCGCCTTCCGGCGACAGGCCGTCCTTCTTCAGGCTCGCCACCGCGCCGTCGGCGAGCTCGAACGCGCGCCGCGCCACGGCCCGCGGGCTCCACTGCTCGTAGCCGGGCTCCCGCTGGGTGACCAGCCAAGCGTTCTCGGCGAAGCGGGCGGCGTCCAGGATCAGCGGCACGCCGTGCGCGCGGGCGATCGCGCTGATCGCCTCCAGGTTGGCCATCGACACCGGCTGCCCGCCGCCGCCGTTGTTGGTGATGGTGACCAGGATCTGCCCGACGCGGTGGCCGTCCGGGCCGGCGAGGATGCTCTGCACCGCTTCGACGTCGATGTTGCCCTTGAACGGCAGGTCGGCGTCGAGGTCCTGCGCCTCCGGGCAGGGCAGGTCCCAGGCCGCGGAGCCCAGCCGCTCCACATTGGCCCGGGTGGTGTCGAAGTGGGTGTTGCTGAGGCTGATCTTGCCGGGGCCGAGCAGCGCGGTGAACAGCACTCGCTCGGCGGCCCGGCCCTGGTGCACCGGCAGCACGTGCCGGTACGGCACGATGTCGCGCACCGATTCGTGGAACCGGTAGAACGACTCCGCGCCCGCGTACCGCTCGTCCGCCCGCTGCGCCCAGGCCTGCTGGTCGATGGACACCGCGCCGGTGCCGGAGTCGGACAGCAGGTCGATGCTGACCCGGTCGGCCCGGATGTTGAACGGGTTGTGCCCGGCGCGGTCCAGTTCCTGGATCCGCTGTTCCCGAGTGGTGATCGGGATCGGCCGCACGACGGCGGCGACGAATGGGCGGAGGTGCGGCATCTTGGCGTTGCTCCTAAGTGGATTCGGAGTGGATTACCGGGCCTGCCGGGGCGTCCCGCCGTACGCCTCGGATGAGACGTACACGGTGGTCCCGGTCCGGTTCGGGCTCAGCCGCAGCGACACGTGCGCGAGCAGGCCCGCGTTGTCCTCCAGCCGCCGATCCGTGACCGCGTCGATCACCTCGTCGACCACGGCCGGGTCGATGCGGTGCATGCGGAGGTGCTGCTGCACCCGGTCCCGCGCGACGGCGTCGTTCGGCACGTAGTCGCGGATCGGCAGGTAGAGGCTGTAGTTGCTGGGCTTCTCCTGGTCGCCTTCGACGAAGGAGTAGCTGGAGATCAGCGGCCGCCCGGCGAAGACCTCGGTGCCAGGGGCGAGCACCGAGCACAGGTCGCGCACCAGCCCGGGGTCGATGCCGGGCACCCCGGAGGCGGCGAACTCGGCATCGGTGGGCCGCGCGTCGTGCTGGCTGACGTAGAGCTTCACCCGCGACTGCGGGCTGTGGTCCAGGTCGACGGCGAAGAACGTCAGGCGGTCGAGCCCGCCGCGCCGCAGCGCGTACTTGTTGATCGTCGGGTAGGCCTCGGGCAGGCCGAGGCGGGCGAACGCCTCTTCCACCAGGTGCGGAGCCGACTCCGCGCCGCACACCCCGGGGTTGAAGTACACCTTGAACTTCGGCGCGCCGTCGGGCGTGAAGATCAGCGAGAACCACCAGGAGAACTTGCCCTGCGGCTCGGCGCTGGAGAAGAGGTCCTGAACGGAGCGCAGCCGGTCCAGGGACAAGTCGTACCGGTCGGCCATGGCGTCGATCAGGTCGCGGGCGGCCTGCAGGTTGGCGGCGGGGCCGGGGGCGGCGGGGATGGTCTCGGCGAGGATCCGGAGATGCCGCGAGCCGTTGTCCTCGAACTGGACGGAGAACTCGAGCGGGGTGCCGTCGTCGGCCACATCGGACGGCCACAGGGGAGGCTGGGACAGCGGCCTGGAATCGGCGGCCGCGAGGACGTCCCCGAGCAAGCGGACGGGATCGGTCTCGTCGATGCCCACTACACGACAGAGGTTGTGTAACTGGTTTTTGGCTACTTCACCCAGCGTGGCACCGATAGCGCGCATTGGAACCCCGATCCGTGTGATTTCGTCATGAGACAAGTCGGATTCACGTGACGGCGGGTCACGATAATACGCGCGTTCCGAGGCCGCCACCCCTCATGGGGTGATCTTTCGCATCTCTTAATCCGCCTGATGGAACTCAGTGTGAATACGCTGCGTTACGGCAGCTTGCAGACACGTCTCCGAGATCAACTTGTAATGAAACTAAGGTTCACTACGCGGATTGAAACTGCTAGGGACTCCAATTGGAGTTTTCGTTAATCACGGCCGGTAACTATATTCGAAGTTCATCGCGACTTGACTGTTCCGGTAGGTCATGTTCACGGCCGATTGGTTGGCCGGGTCAACAATGGACTCGGCGTAATGTCGACTACCTCGACGATGACAACGTCCGGAATCCGGCCCCGGCGGGCGGCCGGCCCGGCCCGCCGGGGCCGCCGGGCTCACCGGCCGAGGTGCATGCCGCCGCTGACGTGCAGGACCTGACCGGTGATGTGCGAGGCCTCGGGCGAGGCCAGGAACGCGACGAGCGCGGCGACCTCCTCGACGCGGCCGAGTCGGCCGTCGGCGGACCGCGAGGCGACGAACTCTCGGCGTGCGGCGGGGAAGTCGCCGCCGCGGAGGAAGTCGGTGCCCTCGGTCGGGCCGGGGGAGACGACGTTGGCGGTGATGCCACGGGCGCCGAGCTGGAAGGCCAGTTCGGACGTCCAGGGTTCCAACGTGGCCTTGACGGCGCCGTAGCTGCCCTGCCCGGATCGCGCGGTCACCGAGCCCAGGTTGACGATGCGGGCGTTGTCGGCAAGCCGGGGCAGTAGCGCGTGCGTGATCAGCACCGCGCTGAGCACGTTCGCGCCGCGCCGGGCCGCCGTACCGGCTGAGCCCGGCCGAGATCGCGGAGAACTGCCTGGTCAGCGGCGGGGCGATCACGCAGCGCGTGACCAGGGCGGAGGAGTCGGGCCTGGTGCACTCGCAGCGGTCGGCGTCCGGCAAGCGGACGGTGACCGTCGAGCTGACGCCGCGAGGGCACCAGGTCATCGAACGGAACATCGAGGTGCTGCTCGGCGGGAGCGGCAGTTGCTCGCCGGGATGCCAGCTGACGATCAGCGGCAGCTGGAGGGCCTCCTGCGCGACCTGCTGGCCCAGATGAGCCGGGACTGAGCCGGGACTGGGGCGGGCTCACTTCTCCCGCGGCACGCGCCCCATCAGGAAGAACTCGTCGTTCGGCCGCAGCGCCATCAGGTGCGCCAGCCGGTTGGACATGGCGAAGAACGCGGTGATCGCGCCGATGTCCCAGATCTCGTCGTCCGACAACCCCGCAGAGCGGGCCGCGGCCAGCTCGCGCTCGCCGAAGCGCGCCGAATCCTGGGCCACCGACAGCGCCAGGTCGACGATGGCTCGCTGCCGGTCGCTCAGCGGCGCGCCCCACGGGTTCGCGGCCACCAGGTCCGCGAGCTGCTCGTCCTTGGCCCGCACCCGAAGGATCGCGCCGTGCGCGACGATGCAGTAGGTGCAGTGGTTGGCCGCCGAGGTGGCCACCACGACGAGCTCCCGCTCGGCCTTCGACAGGTCGGAGTCGCGTTCCATCAGCGCGTCGTGGTAGTCGCAGAACGCGCGGAGCTCGGCGGGCCGGTGGCCGAGCGCGAGGAACACGTTGGGCACGAACCCGGACTTCTCCGCGATGGCGCCGATCCGTTCCCGGAGGTCCTCGGGGAGGTCCGCCAACCGCACCGACCCGAACCTGCTGATCTCTTCGCCCATGCGGGTACGGTATTACCGCGGCGGCGCGCAGTCGATGGTGTCGGGGCTGGTGTCGGACGGACTCCGGTAGACTTCTTCGGCCAGGGGCGAAGAGTGGAAGCGAGAGTCTTGATGGCACGTGATGGGGACCGCAATGGCTCCGGGGTCCTGAGCCGGATCGATCGTTTCGTCTGGATCCCCGTGGTGCCGATGCTGGTCCTGGCGCTGGTGACGGTGCTCATGGGAGTGCCGCTCCTGGGCCTGATGCTGCTGATCGGCGCACTGGTGCTCGTGGGCTTCGACCTGTGGGTGAACAGCCGCCGCAAGTCCCAGCCGCGCCGCCAGCCGGAACCGCCCCGCCGCGAGCCCGCCCGCAGGCCGGCGCGCCAGGCCCCGCCCCAGCGCGCGGCAGCCCCGCGCGGAGGCGCGCCCCGAAACGGCGCAACGCGCGTCGCGAACCAGCCGCGTCGCAACCCGGCACAGGGATCCAGGCCGCAGCAGCGCCCCTCCGGCGGGCGTCCCGGCGCGCGCCGCTGACCAACGCCCTCCGGTCGTAACGGGGCCGCGACGAGCGGCAGCTTGAGCGCCTTAACCTCAGCAGTGCGACCTTGCCGCCGGTGGCCCGCAAATCAGGGCGTGGGTGGCCGCCGAGATCATTTTCCCTATCGCGGCGGCGAACGGCTGACCGTCGATCAAGAGAAAGATCACGAGCAGCCAGATCGCCGCGACGACAGTGCCGATCAAGCAGGGCTGCGGCGGTTTGGATTCATCATGGCGCTGATCCGATCTTGTCGTCACTGTGTTCGAATTACGGAGAGTTAAGGCCTGCTGAACGATCCGTCGCCGCCTTCCCGCGCCATTGCGGCGGGCGACGCACCAATCTCCGAACGCCGACCAGAGCGACCCAACCTGCATTCGGGCGTCACGATTCGCCCGCCGGGTCCCGTGGTGTGGGGATGAGCTCCCGGAGGTGTTCGCGGTGTTGGGCGGGTAGTGCTGTGCCGCCTGGTCTGGGTGTTCGTCTGGGGTCCACTGTGGGCGGTGGGATGAACTCGGGTCGTCCGTTGTGCATGGTGATGTCCCATCGTTGGTTGTGGAGTGTGCGGTGGTGGTGGCCGCAGAGCATGACCATGTTGTTCAGGTTGGTTGCGCCGCCGTCGACCCAGTGTTGGATGTGGTGTGCTTCGGGTGTTCCCGGCGGCCGGTCGCATCCGGGGAACGCGCACACCCCGTCCCTACGCAGCAACGCCGCACGAATATGCGTGGGCGCGGTCCGCTTCGCCCGACCCACATCCAACGGAAGGCTGTCACCGCCGAGGACGATCGGGAGGATTTCGGCGTCGCAGGCGATCCTGCGTGCGTTCTGTGCGGTGATGGCGCGTTCGGTGTTCAAGGTGCCAGGCATGCCGTACTCGTCGACGAACCCCAAGTTCCGCTTCAGGTCGTCGAAGTCGATGGCGATGGTCATCTGCGGCCGCTGCCCACCCGTGCGCGGCATGCCGTCATGATCCAACGCCAAATCCAGCAACGCGGAGAATCCGTCGGCGTTGCGCTGCCCGACGGTGCGGGGGTCTTTCTCCCCGTCGATCTCGGGGCGGGGCGCGGCGAGGGGCTCGATCAACGCGGCGAACTTCGCGCCGGTTTCCCGGTCCAGCCTCGCTTTGATGATGGTCATGCCATCCCGGGTGGTCGCGTAGTGGAGTTCCCGTGCTTCGTGTTGGGTTTCTTCGTCGTCGTAGGCTCCGTCTTGGTCCAGCAGGTAGCGGATGCGTTCGGCGAGTTTCTCCAGCTCGCGCGGCGACATCGTGCGCGCATACCCCGCGAGCGTCGCTTCGACCTCGCCGGCTTGGTGGCAGCGGGCGTATTCGGGCAACCGGCGGATTCCGTTGACGATGACGCGTGCGTGTTCCAGCCCGATCGCACCCTCGGACAAAGCGGCAGCGGTGTGAGGCAGGTCGGCGGGCATGAGCTCGCCGTGCAGGGTGTGCCGGTCCTCAACAGTGCGGGCCACTGTCACGCGGGTTTTCGCGTCACGAGCATCGATGTTGAGCAGCCCTTGCAACCAGACTTGCAGTGATCGTGCGCCGGTCTCGGCGTGGATGCCCCGGTGGTCGGCTTCGGCGATGTATTGCAACTGCTCCCACATCAACACCCGCATCTCTTGTTCCAAGCTTTGGATGCGGGTGGCGAGTTCGGTGTCGGTGCAGGACACCGCCGACCACGGACCTGCGAGGTCCCCGGTCGCATCCTGGGTGTGCGTCAGCGGTGTCATGCCTCCATTCTCCCTGACTCGAACACGCGTTCGCACGTTTTTTAGAGTCGCTTGATCAGGTGAAACACCGATCGCAGCCCATGAAAACCCCGCCATGGCAACGGAAAAGTTTCACGACACGCCGAAGGCGACACAAACCCCTGCGACGGATCAACCCAAAACCGAACCCCCACCCTCCACCCATCGCGGGGATGGCCCCAAAAGATGCGATGCGGAACCTCTACAAGTCCCAACCACTCAACCAGTGCCCAACCACCCAAAACCCCGACCAAACCAGGCGAACCCAACAGGAAGCTGAGAACCTCAACACCACGACCCAAGCCCAAAGGAGCCCGAGTGCCCCACCCCTGGTGGCGAAACGCGGTGACCTACCAGATCTATCCCCGCAGCTTCGCCGACTCGAACGCCGACGGCGTCGGCGACCTCCCGGGGCTGACGTCCAAGTTGGACTACCTGGCCTGGCTGGGCGTGGACGCGATCTGGCTGACACCCTGCTACCCGTCGCGGTGGGTCGACGGCGGCTACGACATCACCGACCACCGCGGCATCGACCCGAGCCTGGGGACCCTGCGGGACTTCGACCGGATGGTGGCCGTCGCGCACGAGCTCGGCATCCGGGTGCTGATCGACCTCGTGCCCAACCACACCTCGGACCGGCACGAATGGTTCCGGCGGGCCCTGGCCGCGGGCCCCGGTTCCCCGGATCGCGACCGCTACGTCTTCCACGACGGCAAGGGGCCGGGCGGAACGCGCCCGCCGAGCGGCTGGGAGTCGCGTTTCGGCGGCAGCGCTTGGACCCGGGTGGCGGACGGCCAGTGGTACCTGCACCTGTTCGCCCCCGAGCAGCCCGACCTCAACTGGGCGAACCCGGAGGTGCGCGCCGAGTTCCTGGACATCCTGCGGTTCTGGGGGCGCCGCGGTGTCGACGGTTTCCGGGTGGACGTGGCCGCGGCGCTGGTCAAGGACCTGCGCGAGCCGTTGCGCGAGGTCGTCGGCGGGGAGGGCAGCACCGGGCTGGACGATTTCGCTGCCAACCCCGACCACCCGTTCCTGGACCGGCCCGAAGTGCACGACGTGTACCGCGAGTGGAACCGGGTGTTCCACGAGTTCGATCCGCCGCTGGTCGGGGTGGCCGAGGTGTGGGCGCGCGGTGACCGGCGCGTCCGCTACATCCGGCCGGGCGAGCTGCAGCAGGCGTTCGACTTCGAGTTCCTGCGGGTGCGTTGGCAGGCGTCGGAGTACCGGCGGATCGTGTCGGAGTCAATCGCGGGGGCGTCTTCGGTGGGGACCGTGGCGACCTGGGTGCTGGCCAACCACGACGTGGTGCGGCAGGTGTCGGCGCTGGGGCTGCCCGCCGGCGTCGACCCGCGGGTCTGGCTGGCGTCGGGCGGCACCGAACCGCCCGTGGACCTGCAGGTGGGCACCCGGCGGGCGCGGGCGGCGATCCTGTTCGCGCTGGCATTGCCCGGTTCCGCGTACCTGTACCAAGGCGAGGAACTCGGGCTGCCGGAGGTCGCGGACTTGCCCGCGGAGGTCCTGCGGGACCCGAAGTGGGTGCATTCCCAGCACAAGGTGAAGGGGCGCGACGGCTGCCGGGTGCCGTTGCCGTGGACCCGGGACGGGGTGTCCTTCGGCTTCGGCGACGTGCTGCCGTGGCTTCCGCAACCCGCCGACTGGGGCAGGTACTCGGTGGAGGCGCAGCGCGGTGACCCCGGCTCGATGCTGGAGCTCTACCGCGCCGCGCTGCGACTTCGGCGCGGGTTCAGCGGCGACGAGAGGTTCGGCTGGGACGACTGCCACGACGTCGGCGACGTCTTGGCGTTCCGGCGGGGGAACGACGTCTTGGTCCTGGTCAACACCGGCCCTGCGGCCGTCCCGCTCCCACCAGGGGAACTCCTGCTGTCGAGCGCCCCGCTCGAAGCAGGCTTCCTCCCGGCCGACACCACGGTCTGGCTACGCCAGCCCTGACGAAAGCATGGGGACTTTCCTGTCACCGCCGGGCCGCCTTCAGCGCGCCGGAAGTGACAGGAAGGTTCCCATGCTCACTTCGCGGGTTCGGTGCGGCTCTCGTTGAGCCGGGACTTGCGGCGGCCGTAGCCGAAGTACACGACCAGGCCGACCGCCGACCAGATCGCGAAGGTCACCCAGGTGACCGCGTCGAGGCCGAAGATCAGGTACACGCACAGGGCGAGGCCGAGCAGCGGCACCACCGGCATCAGCGGGGTGCGGAAGCTGCGCGGCAGGTCGGGCCGGGTGCGGCGGAGCACCAGGACGCCGATGTTGACCAGCCCGAACGCGACCAGGGTGCCGATGCTGGTGGCCTCGGCGAGCTGGTTGAGCGGCACGACGGCGGCGAGCACCGCCACCACGGCGCCGACCACCACGGTGTTCCGGGCGGGCACCGCGCGCCGGTTCACCTTGGACAGCATTCCCGGCATCAGGCCGTCGCGGGACATCGACACCAGGATCCGCGTCTGCCCGTACAGCACGGTCAGCACGACCGAGGCGATGGCGATCACCGCGCCGAACGCGAGCACCACCGAGGGCCAGCCCTGGCCGGTCACGATGCGCAGCGCGGCGGCCAGCGAGGCGTCGGATCCGCCGAGGACGTCGACGCCGACCGCGCCGACCGCGGCGAAGGCGACCAGCACGTAGATGGCGGTGACGATGGCCAGCGACAGGATGATCGCGCGGGGCAGGTCGCGGGCCGGGTTGCGGGCTTCCTCGCCGGCGGTGGATGCCGCGTCGAAGCCGATGAACGAGAAGAACACCGCCGAGGCGCCCACCGAGATGCCGGCGAATCCGGCCGGGGCGAACGGAGTCATGTTCTCGGAGCGGAACGCCGTGATCGCCACGGCGAAGAAGAACACCAGCACCGCGATCTTGAGCAGGGTGGTGATCGTGGTGGCTCTGGCGCTCTCCCGCACGCCGAGCAGCAGGACGCCCGTGGCGAGCAGCACGATCAGCGCGGCGGGGAAGTTGAACACGCCGCCGTCGCCGGGCGGCGCGGCGAAGATCTCGGGGATGGTGACGCCGATGGTGCCCTGCAGGAACTCGTTCAGGTAGCCGCCCCAGCCGACCGCGACCGCGGCGACCGACACCCCGTACTCCAGCAGCAGGCACCAGCCGCAGATCCAGGCGACGAGCTCGCCGAGCGTGGCGTAGGTGTAGGAGTAGGCCGAGCCGGACACCGGCACGCTGCCCGCGAGCTCGGCGTAGGACAGCGCGGAGCAGAGCGCGGCCACGCCGGCCAGCACGAACGAGACGACCACGGCGGGACCGGCGGCGGGCGCGGCCTCGGCGAGCACCACGAAGATCCCGGTGCCGAGGGTCGCGCCGACCGACAGCGCCACGAGCGGCACCAGGCCGAGGGTCCGGCGCAGTTGGGAGTGCGAGCCGTCGTCGGCGAGTTGCTCGGCGGGTTTGACGCGCAGCAGGGTTCGGGCGAAGGACACGAGGCGTAACGGTATCTCGGTCAGCGGGAAGATCGAGGTCCGACCCGGTTCGCCGCAGGGGTGCTCGACTTCTGGATCGACGCCCGTACTCTGTGCCGGGTGCGACTTGTCATTGCCCGCTGCCAGGTGGACTACGTCGGCCGGCTCACCGCGCACCTGCCCATGGCGCAGCGCCTGCTGCTGGTCAAGGCCGATGGGTCGGTGTCGGTGCACTCCGACGACCGCGCCTACAAGTTGTTCTATCCGGGGTCGAGACAACTGTCTCGGTTCGCGAGGTGGGCACGGACCGTCGTCCGCATGGCCGTTGGATGCTCGATTGTCGTTGGAGGACATCGCCGATGAGGCTCGTGATCGCCCGCTGCCAGGTGGACTACGTCGGCCGGCTGACCGCGCATCTGCCGATGGCCGAACGGTTGCTGCTGGTGAAAGCGGACGGCTCCGTGCTGGTGCATTCGGATGGCGGCTCCTATAAGCCTTTGAATTGGATGTCGCCTCCCTGTTGGTTGATTGAAGAACCCGACAGGTGGATCGTGGAAAACAAGGCGGGGGAAAAGCTCGTTATCGCGATCGACGAAGTTGTGCACGATTTCAAGTACGAACTCGGTGTTGACCCCGGCTTGGTGAAGGATGGAGTCGAGGCGCACCTGCAAAAACTTCTCGCTGAGCACATCGCGACGCTGGGCGATGGGTATTCGCTGATCCGTCGCGAGTACCCGACCGCTATTGGTCCGGTGGACATCTTGTGTCGCGACGATGCTGGCGTGACGGTGGCTGTGGAGATCAAGCGGAGGGGCGAGATTGACGGCGTTGAGCAGCTGACCAGGTACCTGGAACTGCTCAACCGTGATCCGTTGTTGAAACCGGTGAAGGGGATTTTCGCCGCTCAGCAGATCAGGCCGCAGGCCAAGACGCTGGCCGAGGACCGTGGCATCAGATGTGTGGTGCTGGACTACGACGCACTTCGCGGCACCGAATCGGACGATCTGCGGCTCTTCTGACGATCGCCGCCAGGGTGTACTCGTGTCGGCGATCATGTTCGGCCCCGCATGTCCATGTCAACTAGAGGTGATTCTGGCCCGTATTTCGTGATCGAATCGACCCCTCGCTGGTCAGACGGCGTGCAGGATGCGCTTGCGTAGCAAGTCGAAGTTGGCACGTCCGTACATCTGTCGCTTGATCATTTTGATGCGGTTGACGTTGCCCTCCACCGCACCGGAGTTGTGCGGCAGCGTGAGTCCATTGAGGACCGCGTCGTAGTCGCGGTGGATTCCGCGCACGAACCGGTGGAGGTGGGGCAGGTCGTCGGCTTCGACCGCGGCTGCCTCGGTAGCCCCGTTCGCGGATCTCGCGGAACAGTGCGCTGACGTTGGTGATCCCGGCGTTGAACCGTTCGTGCAGGTAGGGCTTGAAGGGATCGAGCAGGCTGGGCCGGCCGACGCGAGAGGTCGCGGTCACCTCCTCCACGCTGGTTGCGCGGTAGAACTTGCGGACGGTCTCCTTGGCCAGCCCGAGTTCTCGCATGATCGGCTTGATGCCCTTGCCCTGAGCCTTGAGCGCTTGGATCTGCTCGAACCGGGCCGTAGAGCGAGTGCCCAGGCTGGAGTTGTTTCGGCGGTCGGCGTGGAGCGCCTCGGCCGCCGCGATCAAATCCGCGGTCTCCGACTCGACTGGTGCATCCGCCGATGCCTCGGGCTGTGTCTCCTCCTTGCGCAGGCAACCATGGTGAGCGGCGACGGTCTTCTCGACCTGCTCGGCCAGGTTGTGCCACAAGTGCCACCGGTCCGCGACCTGGGTCGCCTCTGGTGCACCCGCGCGGGCGCCTTCGGCGTAAGCGCCGGCGCGGTCCCGGCAGATCACCTCGGTGCCGGAATGTTCGCGCAACCAGGCGGCGAACGTGTTGGCCTCCCGGTCGGCCAGCACGTCGACCGGGAGGCGGGTGTCCATGTCGATCAGGACCGTGCCGTAGCGCCGGTTGCGGCGCAACGCGAAGTCATCCACGCCCAACACCGCCACCGGGCCGACCTCGGGATCGGGCAGGCGACGCACCAGGCGCAGCAACGCATTACGGCCGGTGGCCAGACCCAACCGAGCGGCAAGCCGCGCGCCGGCGCGACCGGCCAACGCCACCCCGATCGCAGTCACCATCTCCGCCAGCAGCACGGTCCGCCGACCATAGCGCGTGGTCAGGCCCTTGACCTGCTCGACAAACGTCTTGACCGAGCAATTGGTGGTACGACAGACAAACCGGCGCACCCGCAGAACACAGCATCACCCGCTGGCCAACTACCGCAGCGTCGGCCACCCGACGCTCATAACGGCTGTGCACCCGCGCCGTCTCCTGGCCACAACCAGCGCACACCGCCAACTCAGCATGAGGACGCGCCCACAACCACACCGCGTCGCGGATCTGCTCGACCCGCTCGATCAGCACGCCCGCCAAGTGCGGCAGCAGGCGTTGGGGCAGGAGGGTTTGCTGCGTCAAGTGATGGTCGGTGCTGGAGGCGTGGGCCACAGCTGTAGGAGCCAGCGCTCGATGCCGTCAGATGGCCCAAGCTCGGCCGCCGGCTCTGCCCCCTCCTCCGCTTCTTCCTCTTCCTCCTCCGCGTCCAGCCAGGTGAGGAAGGCCGCGTGTGCTGCGGCTCGTCCACGGCAGCAGGCCCTGAGGGTGTAGATGCCGGCCGGCACCGGGATGACGCAGTCCCCAACGAGGCCGGAGACGAACGAGGCGAGGACGATGTGCGGACCAGCGATCTCCAACTCGCGGAGGGCCGTCAGATCCCACGGACCGGACGGCTCAGGCACGGGATGCTCCCAAAGCTCCAGATCCGCGTGTACGAGGCCATCTTCCAGGACGCTACTAAACAGCACCAAGTCCGGGCCGGCTCCGGTGGTGACGGGAGAGTCCGCGGCGGGGAGCGGTGCCCTGCGTAATGCTGGCGCCTCGGGGTCGGAGAGCCGGAAAAGGTGCCGCTCGACGAAGACGAGACCCGAGGCGGCGATGCGGGGCCGGAGTACAGGCAGGGAAGGGATGCTGGCATCGGTCACAGTGGCGTCGACCTCCTGACGGCCGGGGCAGGAACGGCCCTCGGCCGCCCCCATGCCGGCCTACGATAGGGCAGGGGGCCGTCCGGCTTAGAGAACACTGACAGGGAAGGCGTGGTTCTTGATGACGGCCAACGGCTCCACCTCAAGCAGGTTCGCACCATAGCGCCGATGGGCGTGATTGGGGCTTTGGTTGAACGCGGCGAATCTCATGAGCGGGCTTGGGAACTGCTCGGAGTCAGTCGCCCGACTGTGTCTGTGCCGGTCGCGCCAGAGGCGCCTATATTCCGATGCCCTCGGGTGTGAGCGTCGTCAAGTCTTTTGGACCCAGCATATGCACAGAGTTTGGGGCCACCGTTTCACGTCGGATGGCGCGGCTGAGGTGGGTCTAGAGGATCGTGAGGTGGGTGCTGTGTCCGTCGGCGCGGGCGAAGGGATGGCCCGTCTAGTGCGGCGGTGAACAGGATGTTGGCGGTAGCGGGCTGCGTGGGTTCGGCATTCCCCGGTGCGACTCCGCGTCCTTCGAAGCTGAGCCAGCGTGCTCCGTGTGTGCGGATCGCATCAACAACCGCGGTGGCCGATCCGACGCCAACGCCGCGCGCACCGTATTCCGAGACACACCCAACCGGCGGGCGATCTCCCTGATCGGAACGCCCTCACCACGATGCAAGGGCTTGATAAACGTCCCCGATCAGTACACGTAGACGTACTGATTGAGCACGTTGGTGGAAGGCGACGGATGGCGCTTAGTGGTGCCGTTGGGGTGCACCCAACGCGACGGATGTGTCGCAGACGTGGGGCCCACCTGGATGTACCGAGGGTAACGATTACTTTGCTGAGTTGGGGTTTTTGCTCTGGTTGGCATTGAAGCGCGCTTTCTTCTGACGATTCCCGCACGTGTTCATTTCACACCATCTGCGGGTACGACTTTGGCTGGTGTCGAAGAAGGCGGCTTGGCAGGTTGGCGAAGCGCACAAGGCTAATTTTCCGTCTCGTTCGCCTGCGATGATGCTGATCGCGTCGGCGGCGATCACGCCTAGGGCATCTTCTACGCCGGAAGCCGAGCTGAGTCGCCATCGCCGATTGCCCTCGGGCGTCAGGATAGCCGCGGCCCGACCCTGAATGCTGCAGTCATTGATGATTTGGACAGCAGACGCAGGGAGAGCGTCTTGGATCGCGGCCGCTGTCGCGGCGGCGTGAATTGATTCCCTCAGTTCCCGAGCGAGTTCGAGCTGGGCGGTAGTGCAGGAGTCCACGGCGAGGCCATTCACTACCAGCCAGTCGACGAGTCGCTGCGGCGTGGGAATGCGTTCCACAGCGTTGCCACGACGCTCCGTCAGAGTCCCCGTGAAGCTGGTCGCTAGCACGTTACCGAGGCGAAAGTCAGGGAACCCAGCACGCATGGAACCACCTTAGCAGGTTGCACGCTGACATCGAGACATGTTAGAACCGTCTTAGCCGGTTCGAGACAGGCCCAAGCCGGTTCCGCGATGGCCAGGAGGTCTCATGCCCCGTCCAACCAGCGACGTGCAAGCATTTGAAGCCCACGCAACTGACGCTGACCTCGACGACCTGCGCGCGCGACTAGCCGCCGCGCGGCTACCGGAGGCCGAGACGGTCTATCGCGCCGCGCCCGACCCTCGCCGATGGGAACAGGGCGTTCCTCTCGCCGACCTCGTCGATGTCGTGAACTACTGGCGCACCGGGTACAACTGGCGGTCGTTCGAAGCGCGCCTCAACCGGATCGGCCAGTTCCGCACGACCATTGATGATCTGGGAATCCACTTCCTGCACCGCCGATCCGCGCGCGCAGATGCCACTCCTCTGATCTTGACGCACGGCTGGCCAGACAGCATTGCTCGGTTCATCGATGTAGTAGACGAGCTGGCCGATCCGAAAGACGCAGACGCGCCAGCGTTCCACGTCGTGGTTCCGTCGCTACCAGGCTTTGGTTACAGCGACAAGCCGGCCACCACCGGGTGGGGAACCGAAAAGATCGCGGCCGCATGGGTGGAACTGATGGGAAGGCTCGGCTACAGCAAGTTCGCAGCCCACGGCGGCGACTGGGGAGGCAATATCACCACGGTTCTCGGCGGCAGGTTCCCGGCGCACGTTCTCGGCATCCACACAACGTTCGCGGAGGGACCGCCCGGGTTGACAACGGACGGGCTGACGGCGGTCGAGCGCAAGTGGACCGAGGAAACCCGCGATTTCTGGCGCCACCGCGCGGCGTACGCGAAGCAGCAGGCGACCCGACCGCAGACCATCGGCTACTCGCTCGTCGACTCACCGGTCGGGCTTCTTGCCTGGATCCTTGACAAGTTCGCTGAGTGGTCAGACACCGAAGACAGCCCGTTCGAGACGATTTCCAGAGACCGCATTCTTGACGACGTCACCCTGTATTGGCTGACGCGGACCGGCGCATCGGCGGCCCGCATTTACTACGAAAGCCACAACTCGCTCGATCCCGAACTTCGGGTCGACGTCCCGTCAGCACTCACTATGTATCCCCGCGACGTCGAGAAGTGTCCGCGCCCCTGGGCGCAGGAGCGGTACCGACAGATCGTCCGATGGAGGGCGCCCGAAAACGGGGGACATTTCCCGTCGTTGGAGGTTCCCGAGTATTTCGTCAAGGATCTGCAAGAAGGCCTCGCGGCAGTGCTGGCCGCTAATTGATGAACGCGGCTGGGTGCCGGGATTCGCAATTAGCCCGAGGATCTGAGCTGCGCGCCGAATGCTCGGCCCGGCGAGGGGGCTAGGTTAAAAACCTTTGCGTAGCGTTCGTGGGTTTCTTCCCAGTCGTTGTGTGCCCGGTCTTCTGACATAGGCGCTCTGTTGAGCATTGGCTCGAGACGGCGGAGATAGGCATGTCAACCTGCGGCAGCTTGCGCTCCAACCTCCCAATCCTCAAAGGCCAGTGAGCGTTCGCAGAACGCAGCGATCTCGGTGTTGAGGCCAGGCGCAGATGCGCGGCGAGATCGACGGCGTCGAGCAGCTGACCCGCTACCTGGAGCTGCTGAACCGGGATCCGCTGCTGGCGCCGGTGACCGGGGTGTTCGCGGCGCAGCAGATCAAGCCGCAGGCCCGCACCCTGGCGGAGGACCGCGGGATCCGCTGCGTGGTGCTGGACTACGACCAGCTGCGCGGCATCGAGCCGGACGAGTACCGGCTGTTCTGATTCATCCTTTCCGGTCAGCCTCCGGGCTTCGTCGGCTCGGGGGTGACAGGAAGGTTCCCATGCTCACCCGGCGCGAACCGCTGCGGCGCCGCCGTGCGGGATGAGCCTGGGAACGGCTCTGATCAGGCGGTTTTGATCGCGTTGCCGTCGATCAGGTGGTCGGTTCCCGCGGTGCTCGCCGCGTGCGGCGAGGCGAGGAAGGCGACCAGGGCGGCGACTTCCGCCGGTTCGACGAGCCGCCCGGTGGTCATGCCCGCCTCGGCGGGGAGCTGGGCGAGCAGTTCGTCGAGCCGCACTCCGAGCGAATCGGCGATCGCCGCGCCGTGCCCGTCCTCGGCCTCCCAGAGCGACGTGCGCACCGGCCCGGGGGAGACGGTGTTGACCCGCACGCCCTGCGGCCCGACCTCCGTGGCGAGCGCCTTGCTGAACGCGGTGAGCGCGGCCTTGGCGGTGGTGTAGGGCATCGGCCCGGAGTGCGGTGCGCGGGCGCCGATCGACGAGATGTTGATGATCGCGCCCCGGTTGCGCAGCAGGCTCGGCAGCGCGGCGCGGGTGGTGCGGACCGCGCTGAAGAAGTTCAGGTCGAAGGTCTGCTGCCAGTGCTCTTCGGTGAGGTCGGCGAATCCGGCGAGCAGCCCGCCGTCGCCGCCGCCGACGTTGTTGACGAGCAGGTCGAGTTCACCTGCTGCGGCGACGGCCTGCTCGACGAGGGCCGCCGGTCCGTCCGGTGTGGACAGGTCGGCGGTGATGCCGGTCGCGCCGGTTTCCGCGAGTTCCGGAGTGATCGTGCGTGCCGCGGCGACGACCCGCATGCCTTCGGCGGCGAGCGCGGATGCGACCGCGAGTCCGATGCCGCGGCTGGCGCCGGTCACGAGTGCGGTCTTGCCGGCTAACACCAGGTCCATGTCCCGACTCCTTGTTGCATCTGTGGTGATGCAACAGAAGATATAGATGCAACATCAATGTTGCAAGTAAGTGGGTAGATGGGACTGCGGTGTAGTCTTCCGGCGGCTGGGAGGTGGCTGTGGCACGAGCGATGCGAGCGGACTCCGAGCGGACCGCGCGGTTGATCCTGGAGGCGGCCGAACGGGTGCTCCGCGAGGACCCGGCGGCGCCGATGGAGCAGATCGCCAAGGCGGCCGGGGTTGCGCGCACGACGGTGCACCGGCGCTTCGCCAGCCGGGAAGCGCTGGTTGAGGCGATGGCGGTCTGGGCGGCCGAGCAGTTCCGCGACGCGGTCTGGGCCGCTCGCCCGGACGTCGCTCCGCCGCTGGTCGCGCTGCACCAGGCCACCGCGAACGTGTTGCGGGTGAAGGCCGGCTGGGGATTCGCGATGAGTCGCGCGATCGGCGGCGAGGTCGAGCGCATCCACGGCGAGGTGCAGCAGGCGTGCGTTCGGCTCATCCGCCGCGCCCGGGACGCCGGTGCGCTGCGCGCCGACGCCGACCTGGAGTGGGTGAGGCGGGTCTACTACGCCCTGATCCACGAGGCCGCCGAGGAGAGCAAGGCGGGCGCCGACACCGACGAGATGGCCGCGCGCGTCGTGGACACCCTGCTGAAAGGCGTTGGCGCGTAGCGGGAGCGCCGTCAGCCGCGGTCGGGCTTGCCGTGGCAGCCGCACGGCCGCAGCCGCACGGAGGTCCACGGAGTCAGCAGCAGGGCGAGGTGTCGCCAGAACTGGTCCGACCGGTCGCGGACGCGTTGCACGTCGTTCTTGGTCTGGTCGTTCGGGTCCGTCGCCAGTCCGTCGATGATCGCCAGATCGATCCGGGCGTTCACAGCTCCACCCCCGTCGCTGCGCATGTGCCAACAGTGACGGTACCGGTCACATTCCGTTGCGGGGAGCGGATTTTCGCATATCACTCGCATGGCCCTGCCGGATCGCGCGGCTCGTTACGCCCCGTGTGCCGCGAGGCGCACGAACGGGCAGTCCGCCCGGCGGAAATCGCCTGATCGATTTAGTGTCGAGATCCAACGAAATGATATCGGCGCGATGTGATCCGCTCCACTGTGCGGTACTGTCCGGCTGCTGTCGCGAGTGTGGTGGTTGTCGTTCGACTTTGTTGGGTCTGGAGGTGGCGTGGCGGTGCTGCTAGCTCAGGGTCAGCTGCTGGATGCCAACGCGGTGGATTTTGCGTTGTTGGCGTTGTATTTCGTTTTTGTGCTGGGTATTGGTTATCTGGCGCGGCG